>JADZAD010000061.1 GCA_020852775.1 Anaerolineae bacterium | reverse complement strand
CGACCAACTGGTCACGGGAGATGGTCGAGGCCAGCGCGAAGGAGAAGCTCATACTGGAGCCCGCGCCGTAAGGCCAAACCGACAGTTCGCAGACCGAGAGAAATCAGAGCGCCGGGTGCATGTGCATCCGGCGCTTTCTGTTTACGGGCGCGAATCGTGGTACTGCATGGCCTGTGGCATACTCCTGTGTAGGCATAGTCTGACCCCGCAGGCTTTGCTTTCCGCATCTGACTGGTATTAATTTTGGGGAGGGTTACTTATGGAACCCGCTTCCCTATCACCTACTTTGATGGGAGCGTCCAGTGAAAAGACAGATCCTGAAGTTTCTCATAGTACTAGCGCTTCTCACAGTGGGTTGCCGACCAAAGAACGCACTTGAACCGGGCCAAATCTGTACAGATGAGATGAAAGCCCTACTCATCAACACAGGACCAAATACGGTAACAGAGAGGATGGAAACCTACCATCCTATAGACCATCACGGAGCTATTCATCGTTGTGGAAGTATGTCCGCAAATGGAGGACCATTTTACCAGGAAGTGTATAAGTATTCATCTGTCGAGCAAGCTGTTCGAGAGTATGATAGGCAGTTAACAGTCTTCTTCTATCAGAATGAGTTCATCAGGTCTTGGGAGGATCTTGCTCCATCTGCTTACCCCAGCTTGTCGGCTGATGAGTATAGCATTGCCTGTGCTCGACGAGATACCGGGACTCAACTGTGCAAGTTCATGGCCCAATATGGTGACCTTATTGTGTATCTTACTGCGAACATGACTCTGACTCCAATGTCTTTGGATGACTTTGTGACAGCAGTAGATAATGTGGATTCTCAATTACGGTGACTTGCACAGTTAACCTTCTAAGCACATATTCTGACTGAACCTGAGGACGGTCTCGACCGGAAAGGTAGCTGACGGTAGAACCCGCTAGGCACCGTCTGGTCGAAGACCTTCCTATGAGATAGCCATCACCTATCTGTGCCGACTAAGACTGAAGGCCCAAAGTGACGGGTCGCAGACCGAGAGAAATCAGAGCGCCGGGAGCATGTGCATCCGGCGCTCTCTGTTTGCCTCCTCTCTCACATGGCGGAAGGCGGGCGATGATCGGTATAATTCCCGCTCGCGGCGTATGCTGGCCGCACTGTCGTCCGAACAGCAGGGTTCCAGAATACCGATCATGAAACGCTCAAGGCTCCTGTCCATTCTGCCTGTATCACTGCTCGCGTTCGCCGCGCTGACGGCCTGCCGCCCCGCGCCCACCATCCCGCCGACGCCCACCGCCACCCCGCGGGCGGAGCCCACTACGGTGGCGGTTGTGCCCGCCGCCGCGCCGACGGAAATCCCACCGACGCCCACCGCGACGCCCGTCCCGCCGACCGGCCCGACCGGCTTCCCGCCCAACGCCAACCCGCTGACCGGGCAGTTCGTGAGCGATCCGACAATCCTGGATCGCCGCCCGATCCTGGTCAAGGTGAGCAACAACCCGCCGGAGATCCGTCCGTATCAGGCCGGCTTGCAGTCCGCGGATCACGTCTGGGAGCACCAGGTCGAGGGCTTCGCGCTGACCCGCTTCAGCGTGATTATCTACGGGCAGGAGCCTGAGCGTGTTGGCTCTGTACGGAGCGGACGCCAGCCCGACCTGGAGATGGTGCCGATGTACCAGGCGCTCTACGTCGCCGCCGGGTTCAGCACGAACCACAAGAACCCGGATGAGCCGTGGCGCATGCGTGAATACATGCTGAACGCACCCTGGCGCGTCCGCAACTTCTCCGAGGAGTTTGGCACGGGCGCGCCCTACAACCAGCGCATCCCGCAGGATGAGCTCGCTTATGAGCACACCCTGTTCGCCATCCCCACCGAGTTGTGGAAGCTGGCCGCGGAGCGCGACCTGGATCAGCGAGTCAACCTCGACGGGCTGGCCTTTGACCCGATCCCGCCGAACGGTGGCACCCCCACTACTGAGGTAACGATCGATTATCCCGGCGTCGGCCCGAAGGTCACCTGGCGCTACGACATGGCCAGCGGGGACTGGCTGCGCTGGTCGGATGATGTCGTGCATATTGACGCGCTGACACAGGAGCAGCTTCACTTCGACAACGTCGTGATCCTCTATGCGTGGAATTACCAGACCGACTGGCCGGAAGACACGGCCACCGGCGAACTGGGCGTCGGCATCGACCTTTTCGGCACGGGTGAAGCCGTGCTGCTGCGTGATGGCTATCGCTACCCGCTGACCTGGTCTCGTGAGTCGGAATTCGCGGAGAAGATGATGACCTTCACGGATTCCTCCGGCAGGGTAGTGCCCTTCAAGCCGGGGCAGACATGGTTCCAGGTGGCTTCCAGCGGTTACGGCCCGCCAGCGGTGACGCTCGTTCCGTAGGGCTTTTCCCGGCACTCATGAGGATCCCCGGCAGGAGCAGAGGCCACCTCTGCTCCTGTGGTCTTTCTGTACGAAGGCTGTGCTCTGCAGGGGGTGAGATGAAGGCAATCAGATACCGTGTGCTGTCTGCCAGCCTGATCGGGGTGATGCTCGCCCTGCTGACAGGCTGCCTTGCAGCGCAGCCACGGTACATCATTGTCACCGCGACCCTTTCGCCTGACACTACGGTGACCCCTGCTGAACCGCAGGAAACGCCCACCCCGGCCCCGACCGCGACGGTATCCCCCAGCCAGATTGGCCCCGCGAATTTTGCTCCGGATGTCAACCCCCTCACCGGGCTGCGCGTCGAAGACCTCGCCGTGCTGAATCGCCGCCCACTGCTGATCAAGATCAGCGACTACCCCGATGTAGTGCGCCCGCAGAGCGGCCTGTCATTCGCCGATCATGTCTGGGAATACATCATGGAGGATAAGCGGATCACCCGCTACACCGCTGTGTATTACAGCCGTGCGCCGGAATACACTGGCTCGGTACGCAGCGCCCGGCTGATCGACATCGAGCAGTTGATGCCGATGTACGACGGCATTCTGGTGCTGTCGGGTGGCAGCCTAGTCCCGGCGGGATCGCCCGCGGGCAGCCCGCCGCGCATCCTGGAGCGGCTGCTGGGTGCGCCGTTTGCTGACCGGGTCGTCTCCAACCAGACCGGGTTCTACGAGCCCTACCTGAAGCGCATCTACGATGTGCCTCGCCCCGGCATCGAGACCTATCACTCCCTGTTCGCGATTCCTTCCGCGATCTGGGCATGGGCGGATCAGAACGGCAGGAATCAGCGGCCCGACCTCACCGGCCTGACCTTCGACCCAGCCCTGCCCGGTGACCCGATCCCAGCTACCGCCGCCACCGTGGACTTCCCGGCCTATGGGCCGAAGCACCGCTGGGACTATGACGAGGCGGGCGGGCACTGGCTGAGTACGGTGGACGATGTGCAGAGCACCGATTACCTCACCGGGGAGCCGCTCGCGTTTGATAATGTGCTCATCATGGGGGTCGAGTATTATGAGGCGGACTTCATCGAGGATGAGCCCAACCAGCTCTTTTCGCTCGGCCTGAAGATGACAGGGGAAGGCCCGGCGGTCCTGCTGCGTGATGGCCAGCGCTTTGAAGGCCTGTGGCAGCGGAATGCTGGTGACGACATGATCCGCCTGGTTGACCGCGACGGCCACCCGATCCCCTTCAGGCCAGGCACGATCTGGTTCAGCGTCTATTCAACCAACTTCGAGCCATCCACGATCACGTTTGAGCCGTAACCTGTTGCGAATGAGGATGAGATGAGCCGGTACCCTCGCTTAGTCGTCACCGCCCTGCTGATGCCCTTCATGCTGGCGGCCTGTGAGCCGGCACCGCAGGCACTGGTCACCCTGCCGCCGCCTGACATGGCGAACACAACCGTCCCAACGCTTGAGCCTGTCACGCCGGGTGCCGCGGCGGATGAGCCTGCTGAAGAGGCCTCCGGGCTGGATGAAAACGTCAATCCGCTCACCGGCCTGCCAGTCAGCGATCCGGCGGTGCTGGAACGCCGCCCGCTGGTGATCAAGGTGAGCAACGAGTCGCCGGAGGTGCGCCCGCAGAGCGGCCTGTCGTTTGCAGACCATGTCTGGGAGTACCAGATGGAGGGCTGGGGGCAGACACGCTACACCGCGATCTATCTCAGCCAGAGCCCGGAACGGGTCGGATCGGTACGTAGCACCCGCCTGATCGATGTGGATGTGCTGGTGCCGATGTACGGGGGCCTGCTGGTGACCTCCGGGGCAAGCTCAGGCGTGACCACCGCGCTCAAGGAGTCCGGCTGGTGGGAGCGCGTCTTCCGCGAGGAGCCGGATGGCCGGCATCTGGTACGCATCCCCGATATCCCGGTCGCCGGGACGGACTTCTATCACTCACTTTTCGCTGTCCCGGCGCAGGTCTGGGCGTATGCTGATCGTCGCCGGGTCAATGAACCGGTTGACCTCAGCGGATTGATCTTCGCTGCCGAGCCGCCCGCGGGGGGTGAACCGGCCAGCAGGCTGGCGATGGATTACCCCGGGCGTGGCCCGGTGCACCGCTGGGTGTATGACGACGCCAGCGGGCGCTGGCTGAGTTCGACGGAGGATCAACGGGCGCGGGCCCCGGAAGCGATCGACATCGATCTGCTGACGGGCGAGCAGCTGGCCTTTGACAACGTGGTGATCCTCTTTGCGGAGCACTATCTCGCGGATTTCATCGAGGATCAGCCCAACCAGCTTCTCTCGGTCGGTATTCTGCTGCACGGTGAGGGAGACGGCTTTCTGCTGCGGGACAGACGGGCCTACGCCATCACCTGGGAGCGTGAAGGAGACGAGATGATCCGGCTGCTGGATACCGCGGGTGACCCGATCCCGCTCAGGCCCGGCACGACCTGGTTCAGTACCAGTGTCGCCCCGGACGCGGCGGAATTCTCCGAGTTCGCCGCGACGCTCGACTTTACGCCCTGATCATGACGCACGTGATTACCGGCCTGTGCCTGCGTCACGGTGGCTGCGTCGAGCGCTGCCCGGTGGACTGCATCCGCCCCGGTGAGCCGATCGACGAGTGGCCGACGTACTACATCGATCCGGAGGCCTGCACCGACTGTGGGCTGTGTATCCCTGCCTGCCCGTACAACGCCATCTGGCCGGAGGTGCAGGTGCCAGGCTGGCTGAAGGAGGACATCAGCCGCAACCGGGCGTATTTTGCGCCCCGTCAGAGGGGTGTGGCTCAGTAGACGAAGTCCCCGCTGATGAACGCCGCGGTGCGCGGATCGGCAGGTGCGCTGAAGAACTGTTCCTTCTCCGCCTCCTCGATCAGCTCGCCATCGTTGAGGAAGACCACGCGGGTCGCCAGGCGCCGCGCCTGGAAGATATTATGCGTCACCATCACGACCGTCGTGCCGCGCTGCTGGTTCTGTTCACGCACCAGGCTCTCAATGATCTGGATATTCGCCGGGTCAAGGTTCGCGGTGGGCTCGTCGAGGAGCAGCAGCTTCGGCTCCAGGATCAGGGCGCGTGCCAGCGCGACCCGCTGCATCTCCCCGCCGGAGAGCGTGACCGGGTAAGCCTCCGCGAGATGTGTTATCGAAACACGTTCCAGCACGGCATCCACCTGTGCGCGCCCGTCGTGGTTACCGCGCAGCCGCAGGCCGTAGGCGATGTTCGCACGCACACTCTGCGTGAGCAGCACCGGGCGCTGGAAGACCATCGCCAGTTGGTGGCGTTCAGCCGGCGTGACGCTGCTGATGGACACCGCATGCTCGCGCGGAGCGAAGGTGACCTGCCCTTCGGTCGGGGCTTCGAGCAGTGCCAGCAGGCGCAGCAGGGTGCTCTTGCCCGCACCGCTGGGCCCGACCAGCGCGACGATCTCCCCGTCGTGGATCTCCAGTGACGGTAGGTCCAGGACACAGCGCAGGCCATAGTACTGTCGCAGAGCCGTCACCTGGCAGAGTGCGCGTGTCATTTGACCTCCGCCAGCCGGCCCTGCCCGAGTACCATCACCAGGTTGGTGGCGAACGAGATCGCCAGCAGGATGATCCCCAGCGCGACGGCCAGGTCGAAGTTACCCTTGCGTGTCTCCAGTACGATTGCCGTCGTCAGGACACGGGTGCGCCCGTCGATGTTCCCCCCGACCAGCATCACCGCACCCACCTCCGAGATGATCGAGCCGAAGCCCGCTACCAGCCCCAGGATGACGCCGAAGCGTGCCTCACCGAGCAGCGCCTGTGTTGCCTGCCATGAACTGGCCCCCAGCCCGCGGAGCTGCAGGCGCAGAGACGGGTCCACCGCGAGTACGCTGCTCATCGTCACCCCGATGACCAGCGGCACGGCGATGATGACCTGCGCGAGCACCATCGCCTGTACGGTGAACAGCCAACTCCACTCACCCAGCGGCCCACTGCGTGAGAGCAGCAGGTAGACGGCCAGCCCGACCACGACCGGGGGCAAGCCCATCCCGGTGTAGATCAGCGCGGTGACGATGCGCCGCCCGGGGAAGCGGGTCAGCGCCAGCCAGGTACCCAGCGGCACACCAATCACGGTGCTGATGGCCAGCGCGATGCTGGTAACGTGCAGCGCCCGTCCGGCGATCTCCACGACCGCCGGATCAAGCCGGGTGATCAGCCGGAAAGCCTCCAGCAGGCCAGCGAGAAACGTGTCTATGGTGTAATCCTCCTTATCGGCGGATTTTCTGCGCGGGGTATGGTATTATCGTCTCGGATCACTTCTGTCCGAGCAAGAGGCATTATGGAAACGACCATCAACAACCAGATTGATCGCTGGATGCTGCGTATCCTGCGGGTGACCCCGGATGCTGCGGTCGCCGTGGAAGACGAGCCGGAAAACGCGCAGGCCGCCCGACGCGCCGTTGATTACTCGCTCGCATTTTCAGCGTTTCGCTGCATCCTGCAATATGCTATCCTGCCGTTCGTGCTTCCGGCGATTGGCGTGGCTGCGGGCTTTGCCACACACCTCACGATGGTGATCAACGTCATCGCGATTGGCGCGATTATACTCAGCCTGCGCCGTTTCTGGCGCATCGGCTACAAACAGCGTTTTCACTATCTAGCCTTCGCCGGGCCCGCGCTGGTGCTGTTGATTGTCTTTCTGGTGCTGGATATTCGCGCTGTGCTTTAGCAACGGTTGGTAAGGAAGCATACGGGGGATGCGACGATGCATCCCCCGTTTCTGTTGGCGGGGCAGTCTACGGGTGCGCAGCGCGCCACGCTTCTGAGTCGGGCACGAATAACTGCTGGCCGTTGACCTCGTAGCCGGCGATTAGCTCCTGGGTCTCCAGCGAGGTGATCCATTCGACGAATTTCTGCGCGAGGTCGGCGTTGATACCGGGGTGCTTCTCCGGGTTGACGGGGATCACGCCATACGGATTGAACAGCGCCTCATCCCCCTCGACCAGAATAGTCAGGTCAAGCCCTTCAGCCTGCCGAACGGCATACGTGGCGCGATCGCTCAGGGTGTAGGCCTGCTGTTCGGCGGCCATCGTCAATGTCTCACCCATGCCCTGCCCGGACGAAATATACCAGTCACCTTCAGGGGTGATGCCGGCCTTCTCCCAGAGTGAAAGCTCCTTGGTGTGCGTCCCGCTGTCGTCCCCGCGGGAGATGAACGGGGCCTGCGCGTCCGCAAGCAGGGTGAGAGCTTCCACCGCGCTGCCCGCCCCGGTGATACCCGCCGGGTCATCCGCCGGTCCAACGATGACGAAATCGTTGTACATCACGTCATACCGTGCAGTGCCGTTGCCTTCAGCAACGAACTGGTCTTCCCTGGCGCGGGCGTGTACCAGTACCACATCAGCGTCGCCTGCTGCGCCGATTTCGAGTGCCTGCCCGGTGCCAACCGCTACGACATCCACCTGGGCGTTGTAGGCCTCCTCAAACACCGGCAGAATGGCGTCAAGCAGGCCGGAGTCATCGGTGCTGGTAGTGGTTGCCAGGATCAGGCGCTCAGGCTCCGTGGGGGCTGCCGGGACACAGGCTGCCAGCAGCAGAGCAGCGATAACCAGAACGGCCAATAAACGCAAAGGGTTCTTCATCGGACGTCTCCTGTCGTGAATAAGTAGCCAGCAACGATACAGCACACAGGGGCAGGCGAATGACACCTGCCCCTGCGGAGTAGTCGGTTATGATAGCGGGTGCAGCGATCCTCAGCTAACCGGGCCTTTCCTTAGTAATCTTCGTCGTCCCAGTCTTCGTCATCGTCCCATTCTTCTTCGTCGTCGTCCCAGTCTTCATCATCGTCCCAGTCTTCTTCGTCTTCCCACTCTTCTTCGTCTTCTTCCCACTCGTCCTCTTCCCATTCCTCGTCGTCATCGAGAGGGCCGATTTGGTCGAGGGTTTCCTCTTCGTAGGGGTGATGCTTCATCGTAGGATTCTCCCGGGTTGGTTACTGAAGTGCACTGATGAGTTCGTTAAAATGCCTGATCGTCGGGCAGCGGTAACTGCCATGCTCATAGGCCCCATGTTCGTCAATCAGGATAGCGGACATACCCGCCTGTGTCGCGCCGACAACGTCTGCATAGTAGTTATCGCCGATATAGACCGCCTTCTCAGGAGCTACTCCACCGGCTATATCCAGTGCCGCGTGGAAGATACGTGGATCGGGCTTCCAGATATCGATCTCCCCGGCAGCCAGCGTGAAGTCGAAGTATTCAGCAATACCCAGCTCATCCACCGCGTGCGCCAGCGGACGGTGGCGGTTCGAGATCAGCCCAACCTGCCTGCCCGCCTGTTTCAATGCGGTGAGCAGTTCCTTCGCGCCCGGCGTCAGATAGCCATGCGGCTTGAACTCCTCAACGAAATGTTCGCTGATCTGGTTACTGATCGGGTGAAGCTGATGATCAGCGAGCTTCATCGCCTTCAGGTAGTAGTAAAGATAATTGCGCCAGAAGGAAGCATCATCGAGTTCGTTCATATCACGGTTTGACCGGGCAGAATCAGCCCAGTAGGCATGGCTCCACAGTACGCCCGCGGCCTGCGCTGAAGGCTCAATAGTGTGGCCTATGTGGGCGACACGTTCAAGCAGAGCCTCATGATCCGTTGGAGACAGACGCCGGAGCGTCCCGTCGAGGTCGAAGAGCACCGCTTTTGCGCCAGCCAGCAGGCTGGCTGGTGTGTAATCTGATGCTGAAACTGAATACTCTGCCCGCATAAGCACACCTGTAGCCTTGCTCAGATAGCATGACACACCGCTGAGGCGCGTCTGCCGCAAGATTATAATGCGAACAAACGATGTTGCAAGACAGAACAGGACTATTCTGCTGAAGGGTACACCCTGTGGGCAAAGATGGAGACTTATCCGCCGATTTCGGACATCACCCGGTTCATCGGTACGACGTTCTGCGCCAGGCCATGGCCCCACGGCTTGGTCCAGATACCGGCCCGGATAATCTCCTTCAGATCCTCGATGGTTGCGCCCTGCCGCAGCGGGGTGAGCAGATCGACTTCCTTTTCACGCAGCAGGCACAGCCGCAGCTTACCGTCCGCCGTCAGGCGGGCGCGGTTGCAGGCCGCACAGAAGGGGGCGGTCACGGAACTGATGAAGCCGAGCTTGCCGCGGGCGCCCCGGATGCGGTACAGGCGTGCCTCACCGTCGAGCCGCCCGTCGTTCAGCAGTTCGAGCGGGCCGAACTCGGACTCAATCGTGGCGCGCAGTTCGGCCTCGGTGACGACCTGCGCCTGCTGGAACCCGGCCACGTCTCCAAGCGGCATCATCTCGATGTAGCGCATCTGCCAGTGGTGCTCCAGTGTCAGCGCGGCCATATCGATCACGTCCTGCTGGTCGTTGAAGCCTCGCACCACCACCGCGTTCAGCTTGATCGGCAGCAGGCCAGCACGTTCCGCTGCCTCGATGCCGTCCCACACCGCCTGCAGATGGCCCCAGCGGGTGATCCGGCGGAATCGCTCCGGGTCGAGGGTATCGAGGCTGATATTGCAGCGTTTCAGGCCGGCCTGTGCCAGTGGCCCGGCCATCTCACCGAGCAGCACGCCGTTCGTTGTCATCGAGACCTCGTTCACGCCGGGCATGGCGCACATCTGCCTGACCAGGCCAACGATATTCTGCCGGATGGTCGGTTCACCCCCGGTCAGGCGGAACTTGGAGAAGCCCAGATCGACGAACAGTCGAAAGAGCGTGATCACCTCGTCATCCTGCATCAACTCCGTGGAGGGGCGGAAGACGATGTCTTCCGGCATGCAGTAGACGCAGCGCAGATTACACTTGTCCGTTAGCGAGATACGCAGATAGTGGATATTGCGGCCAAAGCGATCTGTCGCCACCGGGAAATCCTTGCGGGCCGGGTGGAACGGATCGCGTTCAACCCGGTTATATACATGGCTGGCGTATGTCCTGTTTGCCAGAGGGAGTGTACAGTTATTGTAACGGTAAAGCGGCCCGCTCGCAATTAGAACTACATTTATCTACTTTATTCTATCACCGCCGCAAGGAGTAGCCCATGGCGGACCTGCATGATGCTCACAACCAGTGGAAGACCCGGGCGCTTGACCCGGCCAACCAGCGTGTCGCCCCGCGCAAGGCGCACTTTGCCACCTCATCTGATCAGGAGATCCCGCCGATCGCCCTGCCTGAAGCAGCGGGAGGCGACGAGCGCTATCTTGAGCGTCTCGGTTTCCCCGGTGAATACCCTTACACCCGCGGTATCCAACCGACGATGTACCGCGGGCGCTTCTGGACGATGCGCCAGTATGCCGGCTACGCCAGTGCGGAAGAAAGCAACCGGCGTTACCGCTTCCTGCTGGAGAAGGGGCAGAGCGGCCTGAGTGTGGCCTTCGACCTGCCCACGCAGATCGGTTACGACGCAGACGACCCGTTCGCGCTGGGCGAGGTCGGGCGCGTCGGGGTGAGCATCAGTTCGCTGGAGGACATGGCGGCGCTCTTTGACAGTATCCCGCTCGATAAGGTCAGCACGTCGATGACGATCAACGCCCCGGCCTCGGTGCTGCTGGCGATGTACATCGCCGTAGCGAAGCGGCAGGGGGTGGATTCAACTGCCCTGCGCGGGACGGTGCAGAACGACATCCTCAAGGAGTATGTCGCGCGTGGGACGTACATCTTCCCGCCCGGCCCGTCACTGCGCCTGATCACCGACATCTTCTCCTATTGTGCCCGGAGCGTACCGCACTGGAACACAATCAGCGTGAGTGGCTATCACATCCGTGAGGCAGGCTGCACCGCTGTGCAGGAAGTGGCCTTCACGCTCGCTAACGGTATTGAGTATGTCACCGCGGCGCTCGCCGCGGGCCTCAACGTGGATGAGTTCGGTGCGCAGTTGTCCTTCTTCTTCAACGCACACAACAACTTCCTCGAGGAGGTCGCCAAGTTCCGCGCCGCCCGGCGTATGTGGGCGGGGATCATGCGTGAGCGCTTCGGGGCGACGAACCCGAAGGCCTGGCAGCTTCGCTTTCACACGCAGACGGGCGGCAGCACCCTGACGGCGCAGCAGCCCTTCAACAACGTCACCCGGGTGACGCTGCAGGCGCTGGCAGCGGTGCTGGGCGGGACGCAGAGCCTGCACACCAACAGCATGGATGAGGCGCTCGCCCTGCCCACCGAGGAAGCGGTACAGGTCGCCCTGCGTACCCAGCAGATTATTGCGCATGAATCCGGTGTCGCGGACGCGGTAGACCCGCTCGGTGGCTCGTATCTGATCGAGGCACTGACAGACAGCATCGAGTCCGCAGCCCTGGCCTATATCGAACAGATCGACGCATTCGGTGGCGCTCGCCGGGCGATTGAGCTTGGCTTCGTCAACCGCGAGATTCAGGAGGCAGCGTACCGTTACCAGCAGGCCGTTGAGGCGAAGGAATCGATTATCGTTGGCATGAACGCCTTTACCACCGACGAACCGGTGACAATCCCGCTCCTGCGTGTTGACCCGGCGATTGAGCAGCGGCAGCGGGCGCGGCTGGCCGATCTGCGCGGTCGCCGTAACGCGGAACGCGCCAGCGCCCTGCTCGATCACCTGAAAGTGGCTGCCCAGGGCACAGAAAACCTGATGCCAATGCTGATCGAATGCGTCGAGCACGATCTTACGCTGGGGGAGATCTGCGGCGTCCTGCGCGGCGTTTTTGGCGAATACCATCCGGAACAATTCTTCTAATGAGCGGAGCAGGCTATGACGATCCTCAAACTTGATCACGTCGCAATTGTCGTCGAGGACCTCGCGGCGGCGCAGCAGTTCTATCATGATCACCTCGGCCTGTCCGTCAGCCGCGTCGAGCGCCTCGATGACCAGGAGGTGACGATCGCGTTCATGCCTGCCGGAGAAAGCCAGGTCGAACTGCTGGAACCGACCAATGACACCAGCGGCGTGGCGAAGTACCTGCAGAAGCGCGGCCCCGGTATTCATCACATCTGTCTGGAGGTCGATGATATTGGCGCGGCGCTGGCTGATCTCAAGGTCAAAGGGGCACAGTTGATCCATGAGGTGCCGGTGACGGCCTCAGACGGGACGCGCTTCGCCTTCATTCATCCGAAGAGTGCGTTCGGGGTATTACTGGAACTTTACGAGAGGCCGGAGACAGGAAAGCGGAACGGCGGGCTGCTGGCGGCAGTCCGGGCCGGGCTGGAAGCGTTCAGGAAGGCTCTGTAGAAGGCGGTTATTTCTTACGCGCAACGGCGAAGACTTCGCGCTCAAAGAACCATGCAAATGGTACCCAGCGGAAGGCAGCGTGCCGCAGCGCCGCCATCAGGCGGTTCTCCCGCCGGTTCTGCGGTGGGCTGTCCAGCCAGACACGGGAGCGGAAGCCCGCACGGGAGAGGGTGCGCCCCATACTGAACAGGTCCTGCTCATTGACGTGCACATGCTCGTTGACAGCGACGCCGAACTGGCGCGGGTTCTTCGGGTATTTCGCGCCCTGGCCCATCAGCGTGCGGACGAGCCGCACGACCGGATAAGCGTAGCGGTCATACCAGCGGTTGGGCGCGGTGTGGACGATCAGGATGCCATCCGGCTTGAGCACCCGCCGGACTTCGACTAACGCGTTCTGCAACTCCCACGGGTAAAGGTGCTCGACCACAT
>JADZAD010000060.1 GCA_020852775.1 Anaerolineae bacterium | reverse complement strand
TATGCTGCATAACCTCCGCGAATATCACCGCCCGGCAGACCTGGACGAAGCCACGCGGCTGCTCCAGCGTAAAGAGGTGTATACCGTCGCCGTAGCCGGAGGCGTTGGTGTGATGGGCTCCGCGTCATCCCGCATCGAAGCGGTGGTTGACCTTGCTGATCTGGGCCTTGGCTTCATCGAGCGGGAAAGTGAACTGCTGCACATCGGTGCAACCGTCAGATTGCAGACGCTGGTCGAGCAGCTCGGTGATATTGCTGACGGGCTGCTGGCGGATGCCGCCCGGCGAACTGCCGGGCTGAACATCCGCAATATGGCAACAATCGGTGGGCTGCTCGCCGGTGGTGCGGTTCACTCGCCGTTAAGCGTTGTGCTGGCAGCACTGCTGGCGCGGGTCAGAATCTACCAGCGCTCCGGTGAAGTGCCCTACTGGCCGGATGTTACCAAGGAAGTGCGGGTACAGGGCCTGAAGGGGCAGATCATCACGGCCGTCTCGATCAACCTCCCCGGGGGTGCCGTCCACGGCGGCTATGCACAGGCCGGGCGCACCCCCGCAGACCAGCCGATTGTGTCAGCGGCCTCGGTGACCTATCAGCGCGAGAATGGTGATGTACCTACCTTTACCGCGGTAGGAGGCCTGCAGCACGATCTGATCGTGGTCGGCCAGGTGATCCCGATATCGGAAGTCCCCGCCTATATCGCGAAGGTCAGCGAGGCTGTGGTCGATGCGCGTACACCGGAAGCCGCGTTCCAGGATGACTTCCTGGGCAGCGCGACATACCGCAAGGGAATCGCACCGGTACTGGCCGCCCGTGCCCTCGAAAGCGCATTGAGGAACGCCGGCATCGACGTCGCGTAGGGATGGCACCCGCAGATCATCGCAGTCAGTCGGGATACAGGGGCGCGCCTCTCGCACGGGGGGCGCGCCGTTTTGCCTGGCAAGCCCTCCTGACTGCCGGGCTGCTGCTTGGCTTCGCCCTGCGGCTGATTAACCTCGGCGGGAAAGACATCTGGTGGGATGAGGCTCACTCCTGGTGGTTTGCCGCTATGCCGCTGTTTGAGGGCGTGGCGCGCGGCATGGCGGAGTGGAGTGGCGCGGTCGGAGACCCGTTCTACCCGATTACCCTCAACCTGTGGATGTCCGCCGCCGGGCAGACACCATTCGCGCTGCGCTTCCTCAGCCTGATCTTCAGCCTGCTCAGTGCCGCTTATCTCGGGCGACTGGCGTATCGCGCCTACGGCAGGGCTACCGCGGCGGTAGCGCTGCTGATCGGCGTGACTGCCCCGGCATGGATGTTTTACGCACAGGAAGTACGCCAGTATGCCGTTACGCCTTTGCTGCTACTGATCATCAGCGATGCGCTGGTAGAGATTCAGCAGCGCGGTGGGGAGCATCCGGAAGCTCGCCGGGCGTGGCTGCGGCTCGCTACCGGTGAAGCACTGGCGCTCTATACACACAGCTTCCTGGCCTTTGGAATGGTGGCTGTCAACCTGTGGGCCGGGCTGCTCTGGCTGCGCACCTTCCGCCAGCCGGAACGCCGGATTACCCTGCTCTGGTTGCGTAACTGGGTACTGAGCCAGTTGGCGACGCTGGCGGTCATCGCCCCGGCGCTGCCCGGCTATATCGCACGCACGGGGGCAGGGGGCAGCATCTTTACGCAGTTGGAGACACGCTATATTCTGAACGCGGTCTGGGCGCAGTGGATGGGCATCCCGTGGGCGCACGATCAGGCGATGTTGCCGCTGCGCTGGTTCTCGCTGGGGGTATTGAGCCTGCTGGGTGTGGGCCTCGCGTACACGCTTCGACCGGGGGTGAGCCCCCGGAGAGAGACGCGCACCACAGCCGACTTCGTATGGTTCATCGCTTTCAGCACGGGAATCTCGCTGCTGTACTGGTCTTTCACGCCGATCCTGCACCCACGCTACCTGCTCTTTGCCACCGGGCCACTTTACGCCGTGCTCGCTTCTATCATCACGCGGAACTGGCAGGCCGGGGGGCTGGCGCGGGTGGGGGCAGCGCTGCTCAGTACCTGTTTGCTGGGGCTGTCAGCGTTCAACCTGGGGAATCTGTACACAGGCAGGCTGATCGGCTACCGGCATTACCCGGTCGGAGAAGCGGCACGGTTCGCCCGTGAAACACTGGATGCAGGGGATGGGCTGGTTGCGCCGGATCCGTCCGATTTCGCGCTGCGTTATTACGATACAGGGGAGGCGGCGTTCTTCGCCGCCGGGCTGGATGAGCACACAAACCCACCGGAAGCGCTCATTGACTTCATCGCTGGCAAGAAGAACGTTGGTGTGATCCGCTTCTTCACCGAGCGTAGTGACCAGCGTGGTATCATTCCATTCTACCTGGAGCGCTACGGGCATTACAGCAGCAGCCATGCAGTGGAGGGCTATACCGTCAGCATCTACGAAATGGATGTGAATGCCGAGCCGGCATCAGCCCCGTTCGAGCCGATCGACCTGAACGGGGGTGCAATGCGCGCCACCGGCCTTTCCGTGATGAGTGGAGACTCCATCACGATAGCGATCCGATGGCAGTCAACCACCCAACCCACGCAGAACACTTCGGCGATTATCCGGCTGGTTGACCCGGTCACCGGCTGGGAGCTGAGCAGAGAAGCCCTGCCGATCCGTGATACCCGCGGCGAACCAACCGCCGGGTGGGACGGGCCCGGCGAGACAACGGGCTATTACGTCCTACCGCTGCAGCCCGGAACCCCACCGATTGAGGCTGAATTGACACTTACACTGGTTGATACAGCCAGCGGGCAGCCGCTCGACCTCCTCGACACGGCCGGGGCCCCTGCGGGGCAGACGGCGCTGCTGGCTACGGTACTGCCCGGTGAGGCCGCGACAGGTTGGATGTACGCATCTGAGCAGGCCCCAATAGAATTCAAACCGGTCGGGAGTGGCCCGGTAAGTGGGTTCGCCCTCGGCTGGCCGATTGCCACGCCGGGCAGCGCCCTCCGGGTGGCGCTGGAATGGAATACGTCCGCCACCTCAATCAACTGGGAACGTACCTCGATCCGCATCGAGCAGGGTGGTACGGTCATCGGAGAGAGTGCGGGGCCGCCGCTGGATGGGCGCACACCTGCCGCTTCCACATCCTGGATCGACCTGCGAGCCATCCCCCTCAACCAGGACGCACAGCCGGGGCTGGCTGAGGTCGTACTGCTTCATGACCGGGAACGGCTGGTGCTGGGCAGCGTTGAGATACAGGGGTTTACTCGGCTGATGACGCCGCCAGAGATTGAGGATCCGCTGGATGTGCAGTTCGGCAACGCCATCAGGCTGGCCGGCTATCGTCTTGATGCGCCTGATCCTCTGACCAGCAGTGATACCCCCGTCCTGACGCTTTACTGGCAGGCGCTGGCGGATGGGACACCGGAGGATGACCTCAAGGTCTTCACGCAGATTCTGAGTGTGGACGGGCAACTGGTCGCACAGCATGACAGCGTCCCCGCTTACGGTGAGCGTCCGGTGAGCGGCTGGCTGGCGGGAGAGTACATCGTTGACGCACACCCGATCAGCTTCAGGGAGACATACAGCGGCCCGGCGGTAATCGTCGTTGGCCTGTATCACGGTGAGACGCTGGCGCGCCTGCCGTTGAGTAACGATGGCGACGCCTTCGCCCTGCCCGTGTCGATTACCGTCCTGTCAGCTGAACAGCGTAATGATCAGCCGCCCTAAACAGGATAGAATAGAATTAGCTGTGGGTGCAGCGGCCAGTGACCGGCGCAGTTGTAAGCCGGCTGTGGGTCGCGTACACTACAGGCCTTCAACGTCAGACCGTCCTCGTGCCGAATCAACCGTGCAAATCCCGCAGCCGGAGGGGCAGACCCACGGTCGCAGATAAACGGTCGCTTCAGGTAACGTCCGGGCCTTTTCATCCCCCTCACCGCACAGGAGACTGAGCGATGATCGTAAACTTCCGCTTGAACGACAGAGAAGTCAGTTTTGAGGCCACGCCGAGCCAATCGCTGCTGGCGGTTCTGCGTGCCAACGGGTACTTCGGAGTGAAGTTCGGTGACGAAACCGGGGTATCCGGCGCCGATACCGTCCTGCTCGATGGGGTGCCGGTCAACAGCGGCGTTATGTTAGCGGCGCAGGCGGAAGGCAAGTCAGTCACCACCATCGAGGGGATTGGCGGACAGCAGCAGCGTGGCTGGCGTGGCAGTGCCCCGCTGCATCCGTTGCAGACTGCCTTTGTCGAGACCGGCGCGATACAGTGCGGATACTGTACGCCCGCGATGATTCTTGCCTCCAAGGCGCTGCTTGACCAGAATCCGAACCCCACTGAGACAGAGGTGCGCGAAGCCCTGACCGGGGTGCTGTGCCGCTGCACAGGCTATCTCAAGCCCGTGCAGGCGGTGATGCGTGCCGCTGCGATACTGCGCGGTGAGAACGTCCCGCCAGTGCAGGAAGAAGGCGCGATCCCCGCACCCGCCGGCCTGTTCGACGGCAGTACATCGCCAGAGGCGGAAGGCCTGCCTCCGACGACAGCCGGAGACGGCGGCCCGACCACCGCGCTCAAGCCCACGCCAATGCCGACGATGGTCGTCGTGGGTGAGCAGCCGCTCCAGTACGTCGGCAAGCCGGAAAAGAAAGTCGATGCGATGAAGCTGGTGCAGGGCCTTCCCGCCTTCACCGATGATATTGAGAAGCGTGGGATGCTGGTCGGCAAGCTGCTGCTCAGCCCGCATGCCCACGCGCTGATCAGGCATATCGACGTGAGTAAGGCGCGTGCTCTGCCCGGCGTTCATGCCGTGCTGACACACCATGACGTGCCGCGCGTTCCGTATACCACCGCCGGGCAGTCTGACCCGGAGCCGGGCCCTCACGACAATTACAGCCTCGACAACCGTGTGCGTTTCGTCGGTGACCGTGTCGCCGCTGTCGCCGCGGAAACCGAGGAAATCGCCCGCAAGGCACTTGACCTGATCGAAGTCGAATACGAATTACTGCCGACAGTGCTCGACCCACGTGAGTCGATGAAGCCAGGCATGCCGCTGCTGCACGATGAGCCGGAAAGCTGGCACATCGAGGACCGGTCGCGTAACCTTGCTGCCCGCCTTGAATGGGAATTAGGGAACGTCGAAGAGGGCTTTGCGAAGGCAGACTACGTCTTTGAAGACACTTATTACAGCCCGAAGGTACAGCAGACACCGATCGAGAACCACGTCGTAGTGACGTGGTGGGACGAAGACGACCGGCTGGTGATCCGCACCAGTACACAGGTGCCGTTCCACGTCCGGCGCATCCTTGCCCCGGTGCTGGGCCTGCCGGAGAAGCGCATCCGCGTGATCAAGCCGCGTATCGGCGGCGGCTTCGGCGTGAAGCAGGAAGTCCTGCTGGAAGACATCTGCGCCCACCTGACGATCGTCACCGGGCGCCCGGTGCGGCTGGAATACACCCGCGAGGAGGAGTTCGCCGCGAGCCGTTCACGCCACCCGATGTACCTGACGATCAGGACCGGCGTGAACAAGGATGGCACAATCGTCGCTAACCAGATGTACGCGCTTTCAGATACCGGGGCTTACGGCAGCCACGCCATGACGGTCGCCGGGAACACCGGGCACAAGTCGATGGCGCTCTACAACGCACCGAACATCAAGTTCACAACCGAGATCGTCTACACCAATACGCCACCCGCCGGGGCGTACCGCGGCTACGGCGTTCCGCAGGGCTTCTGGGCGGTTGACGCTCATATCGACATGATCGCGCGCAAACTCGGCCTCGACCCGATCGAGTTCCGCCTGAAGAACGCGCTCAAGGAGGGGGATGAGCACCCTGTCAGCAAGATCTGGAGTGAAGGGCGTGACGCCAAGCCGGAATACATCCACACCTGTGGGCTGGAGGAGTGCGTCCAGCGCGGTGCGGATGCGATCCAGTGGGGGCAGCGATTCAATAACCCGGACTGGCACACCGTGCCCGGCAATCCGCACCTGCGGCGGGGCATCGGGCTGGCCGCGGTGATGCAGGGCACGGCAATCGCTAACCTCGATATGGGCGCGGCGAGCATCAAGATGAATGACGATGGCTCGTTCAACCTGCTCGTCGGCGCGACCGACCTTGGAACCGGTTCAGATACGGTGCTGACGCAGATGGCCGCCGAAGTGCTCGGCTGCCCGCCGGAAGACTTCATCACCTACTCCTCGGATACCGACTTCACGCCGTTCGACAAGGGCGCGTATGCCAGCAGCACAACGTATATCTCCGGGATGGCGGTGGTGCGAGCAGCGGAGAACACCGCCGAGCAGGTCCGCGCGGTTGCCGCGCGCATGTTCGGCAAGCAGGGCGCGGTGGTCGATCCGCAGGCAATTGAGCTGCGTGACCGCGCCGCCTGGGCCCCGGACGGGCGCTCAGTAACGCTGCGGGAGATCGGGATGAACTCACTGCACCACGACTTGCAGCACCAGATCATGGGTGTGGGCAGCTACGTATCGCCAGAGTCGCCGCCGCCGTTCGCCGCGCAGTTCGCCGCGGTCACGGTCGATACGCAGACCGGGCAGATC
>JADZAD010000059.1 GCA_020852775.1 Anaerolineae bacterium | reverse complement strand
TGCAGCACCAGAGAGGTTCTTGCCGTTATGCCACCGTTGATCTACACGCTGGGCGGGGTCACGATCGATGACATCGTGCATTACGACACGGGCAAGGCGTATTTCGGGACGCCGGGAGGCAACGCAGTCTTCTCTGCGATCGGCGCGAAGGTCTGGGGCGGGCAGCCGCATATCCTGGCGCGAGTCGGGACGGACTACCCGCAGGAGGCGATCCGCCGTATCCGCGAGGGAGGGATTGTGCTGCATCTCATTCAGGTGCCATACCCGGCTGCGCATACGTGGACGCTCTATGAGGCTGGCGGTCTGCGTCAGTTTGTGGGCCATTTGACCTCCTGTGGTCCATATGAGATGGCGATCACCGGGCCGGAGATACCCGATCAGCACCTGAATGGAGACGGCTATCATATCGCCAGCACCTTCAGCGACATCCAACTCACGATAGTCGAACGTCTGCGGACAGCGGACCGTGTCTTTACCCTCGATCCTCATACAGGGGACCTGAACGAGGCACAGAACAAGGCGATCCTGAAGGAGATGATGCCGCGGCTGCCGTTCTTCCTGCCCAGTCGTGAACAGGCGGAGCAGGTGATCGGGCGGGATGACCCGGTGGAAGCGGCCCGGACCTTCGCGGACTGGGGGGCCGCGGTGGTGGTCGTCAAGATGGGAGCACACGGCTCACTGGTGTACCTGCGTGACCAGCAGACGATGTATCACGTCCCGGTCTACCCGGCCAGAGCGATCGACACCACCGGCGCGGGCGACTCCTTCTGTGGGGGATTCCTGGCGGGGTATCTGACCAGCGGAGATCCGGTGCGGGCGGCGTGTTACGGGACGGTTTCCGCGTCCTTCGTGGTGGAGCATATCGGGACACTGGCCATGCTGGACATCGATTACTCTATGGCGCCTACCCGGCTGGAGCATGTCTGGGAGCGCGTCGAGGCGGTACGTCCTTTGAGCAGCTCATTACCTGACGGGTTTCCTGGTCAAGGATGAGGCTGCGGTAGCCCTGTCCTTTCCGCAGCGCCCCAGTCGTCGATCCCCACTACTCTGGGGGGCTGGTCGTCACAACGGGCACGCGTTTGACAATCCGCAGTAGTGTGTCACCACTTGTCGCTATATCAAATGTCACTATGATGCGAAAACTCTGTGGATGAATGCCCCGGTATATGCGCCTATCAAGGCAGGAATTACAAGCACAATTGCAGTAATCGGAAAGCGTGGCGGTGGTTCCGGGAACTGAAAATTCACCGCCAGTCCCACAAAAGTTGAGATCATGATGCTCAAGCCAATCAGTATCCCCCAGCGCCAAGCGCCTTTGGGCTGAACAAGGCCACAAACAAACGAGAAAATCAGCAGGCACGACATGGGTACAATCACTTCGGTTGTGTTGACGTTCAGCACCCCGGTGATGCCAGCGAAAACCAATGCCAGTATGAGTACAAACCGACTCTTGCGCGACACAGCTCCTCCTGTTCATTGATATTAATTTACAAATATACACAAATGTATGTACTTGCAGCGATCAGAGGCTTGGACCCTGTTACCAATGATCCGTGTTCCGCCGCTTATGGCCGGTAACCATCCCCAGAAACAGTACCAGTGATAAGTGGAAGCTTCCAGTAAACTGAGCGGAGTAAGCGCTGCGTCCTGCGCGGCTTTCGCCGATGTTCACTGCCCCTATTCTTCAGAACTGCGGGCATCGAGCCTGTCGCTCTCCGATGGGTAGATACTCAGCGGCCATGTTCCGAGCGGCTGCGCCGCTTCGAGCAGGGGACCGGGTATGGCAAAGAGGATCGCCTCACCGTGCTGTATCGCCTCAGCGACTGTGCCAATCCGACCGGGCAGATCATCCATGGGAGGCTTCTCGCGCATCCCGAATATCACGTCATGCCCGTCCGCTGCCCAGGCCTTGCTCAGGGTACCCTTGATGCGGCTGATACCGATGATGCCGATCTTCATGCTTCTGTTTCCTCCGTCTGTTCCTGAATTAGCCGGGTAACCGCCTTGTTGGGCAAGGCAAAGAAGATCGCCAGCAAGACATTGGCGCCGAGGCTGAGAAATGGATTCAAGAAGGCGAGCAGCACCGCGCCCAGGTACAACACTGGCCCGAAGGCATACTGGCGCGAGATAAAGGCGACCAGCGCGGGATCAGTGCTGGTGTTGAACAGGCGATTGCGATGCGAGGCGTAGCGCCACAGCAGGTTGAAGAACACGGCGACTACCAGCGACCATCCACTGTAGACCATGACGGCAGCGACACGCTCTGAATGTCTGAGGTAGTCCGCCATAAGCGCCGTGAGGAAGGGGACGATGCTGATGCCAAACAGGAGCAGTCCATTCAGCAGCAGCAGGTTGTTATCCGAGCGGCGAATAGCGGTGAACAGGCGGTGATGGTTGATCCACATCACGAGGATGAAGAAGAAGCTGGCTGAGACCGCCAGGTAGGTCGTCCACTGGTCAGCCAGCGCCCGCAGCAATCCGACCTCCGCTACCACCTCCGGTGGGGGGACCTGAATGCTGAAGACCAGCAGCGTAATGATGATGGCGATGACCCCATCGCTGAAGGCCTCTATCCGGGCTGTCTCTCTGTCCTGTTCCAGGAGCGGCGACATCTGTAAATACCTCTGTCTCGCTGATATGTCCCTTAAAGTGTAGCGTTCCGGCGTATGGATTTGCTCATGCGACTGCCCGCCTCACTGGCTTGGAAATAGCCTGTACGTCTTCGACGGTCTTGGACAGAAACGGAGAGGAACTTGTGGAGACTTTCTCCGAGCAGTTTACACCAATTGAGTGGTGAAAGGTTACCGCCGGCTTCGCCTCACGTGAAATCGCTGCGAGACTCGGTCCCTAATCGACGGCTGTACGAAAACGTCAGGAACAAGCACCGTGCCGACTGCGTCGTGTAGAAGAACAATGACCCGCCATCCGCGTTCATGGGGCAGGGGAGTGAACCTGACGACAACAAGACCGGGTTCGTGTGCCCCATGCGGATCAATCTGTGAAATCTGGATTTTCACAGCAGCAGAGCTGCCGTCCGTGCGAGCGCATCGATCGGACGGCGAGCCACACGATTAGATCATGGCTCGATGATGGATGTAAGCCACGGCTCGAAGTCCGTTACCTGTGGTGTATCCCTTTCCCAGTAAAGGTAGTTACTCGCACCGAACTGTGCATATCTGCTGCCACATGCATCCGGAATCCCCCCGTTTAAGGTCATTCGGTCGATTTCTCGCCCATCCGCCGCAGAGACTACCCACACACTGACATTGCGCTGCTGCCGGACTACCACATGTGTTGCCTGGCTACTGCCCGGCGGTGCATAGAGACAGTGCTCCAGAGTGATGTCATCCTCATCCACGCAAATCACCAGTTCGGGCAGGTCACCATGCAATATCGGACGCCAGTCTCGGTGCGTCACATAGAGGAGATCATCCCAGACATTCTTGCGATCCAGGTCTGAGCCCGGCACAAACTCAATCACAACCGTGTGTGGTCCGGAGCCAGGGATGTAGGCCGGGGCTGCCGGGATCGCAGGACCGCCGCTGCACAGGTCATCCAGCATATCCAGTTCCGGCATGTCCGTGGCCTCGGCCAAGTGTGTATCGGTGTCCCAGATGGCGAATGCTGTTGCCATGAGGGATTCATCCAGAAGCTCCGGTGGGCCGAACACGGTGCCAATGGCATCCCAGGTAGCGGTGGCCTCTTGCCACTGGATTGTCCCTGAGCGCAACTGCGATTCAACAAGGCTCCCCTGGTTCATCGCGGCAACTACCGCGTTGATATAGTCAGCTTCGGCTGTGGCGGTGGCTGCTTCCGGGGGGAGGGTTGCCGTGGGTGTCACACTGGGCAGCGGGGGTGGCGAAAGTTCCGCTCGTACCAGATCTGCTTCCAGTGTATCTGTTGTAGGCGTAGGATACTCCCCGGGAATCTGCGAGGAAGCAGGGGCACATCCTGCGGGTAGCATCATCAGTGCAATCAGGAGAATACCGAAGATAACAACGGGGCTACGTGCCATCGAATTCAACTCCTGCGCCCAAATGGTTCAGGTGTTTCTGATGAGGACAATGATCACGGTTGCCAGCCTGGGCACAACCACTTCAGAACCACTGCACCGGTCACGGCTCAACGTATCGATCGGAAGGCGGTTGGTCTGGTAGAAGTGAGCACGCCATCTACGACCGTTCAGTGGCTGAGCGCGGCCCGGGTCTTTTTATCGAGACGCGCCTGGCTGAGGGCGGGGGGATCGAGCTTGACGCCCCATACCCTTGCCTTGCGCAGATTCGTGCCCTTCAGGCTTGCGCCGTCGAGACGAGTCTCCCACAAGGACGCTTCGGACAGGTTCGCGCCGTCCAGTCTGGCCCCGGTGAGGTTGGCCTTCCACAGGTCAGCCTTGCGCAGATCGGCTCGGCGCAGGTCGGCCCCGGAGAGGTCGGCCTCGGAAAAATGGGCCTCGCGCAGATCGGCCCTGGAAAGGTTGGCGCCGCTCAGATGGGCCTCGGTCAGCCAGGCCTTGTGCAGGTGCGCCTGTTCGAGGTTGGCGTTTTCCAGGTGGCTGTTACTCAGGAATCCTTCATTGAGGCTGATGCTGCTCAGGTCTTTCCCACGCAGATCTCGTTCTGAGAGGCTCGCTCCGTCCAATACCGCGCCGGGCACCAGGTAGCCGCCGGCCACGAGTTCCCGGAAGGCCTCATCAGCGCTGGTGGAGAGGGTCGTCCTCCAGACCAACTTACCAACGGGGCTCTCTTTGAAAGCCTTCCTGCGTCGTTCCTGCGCCTTTTTCGGCAGGTTGAGCAGGGCATCCACCAGCAGAAACGGCAGGGAGAGCAGGGCCATGATCGGCAGCATGAGCAGCAACGCCGACGCAACCATGAACCATTCACCGGGTGCCCGGTTCTGGCTGAGGGCGACCAGGTAACTCACGATAGCGATGGGAGCAGGGACGTAGAAGTACAGGAAGGTGAGGATCTCCCCGACCGGGTTCTCGGCGAACTTGCGCACGCCTTCAGGCAGTTCGAAGGGACTCTGCGGCGGCTTCGGGCGCTGCAGCACGGCATCGTGATTCCAGCCGAGGTACAGGCCGAGCACGAGCAGCGCGCCGGGGATCGCCATCCACCAGCGCAGCCCCGGATGAAACGCGACCAGCCCGACGAACAGCGCGGGCAGGATGCCGCCGCCGCGTTTGGCGGTCACGAATCCTTGCTCCTGTAGTCGCTCCCATGAGCCCCGTCCGTGAATGTGTTCGTGGACCTCCCGGTCCGTCGCCGAATGGACGGGGGTGTTGGTGCCCTGGATCACCCAGACGTGCGTGGTGCTGACGTTCTTGCCCTCGTCGTAGGCCTGTTTGAGGACAACCTGGTCGAAGAATACGGCAGTCAGCCAGCCCACGGCATAGGCGAACAGGAGGTAGTAGATCAGCGAGACGACCATGTGTCCCTCCGATACGAGCACAAGACAGAGGCCTCGACGAGCCGTACAGCTTCCCATAAATCAGTATACGACGATTATCTCAGGTCGCCAGGCTCAACCGCCAGGCCGTCCTGCGCGGACGTAGAGGTAGCCAACCGGTGGCTGATCTCCCGGGCCAGCATCGAGGCGTACCGGAAAACGGAGCGCAAACCCGGCCCTCGCACCGCCTGATGCGCAGGGATCTCCTGACAATCACGCCAGATCCGGCAGCAACATACATCGAGTTCCGCCCCTTGCGGGGCCTTTTGTTCCGTTTCAAAGGTACGACCGGCGGCTTTCATAACTGTGCTCATGAGCAGCACAGGATTCGGTGAGTCGCCAATTGATCAGTTGATCAACAAACTCAGCCCGCTCCGTCTCTCTCTTCACCGATACATCCACTCCTGGCTTCCATGAGCTTTGATGTTTTCCTGACGCCTTTCCCGGCGGCTCTGACACCCGCTTGACCCAATTCGGTAGACAATTCAATCATCGATCCTTAAACTGCCAATCGAACGAGGTCACTGTGAACTGGGAACTCTGGATCGCAGGCAGCGCAGCATTCCTGCTGCTGATGTATTTGCTCTACTCACTGGTGTATCCCGAGAGGTTTTAGGCCATGACCGTACTGGAATGGTTGCAGATGATCCTGTACCTCGGCCTGCTGGTAGCCTGTACACCCTGACTGGGAAGCTACATGGCACGTGTCTTCAGCGGGAAGCCACCGCGAGTGATGGTGGCGCTTGCGCCGGTTGAGCGGTTGGTCTACCGGCTGGCCGGCATAGAAGCGAACGAAGAACAGACCTGGAAGCAGTATGCCGGTGCCTTGCTGACATTCAATGTGTCCGGGTTTGTTCTGTTGTTTATCCTCCAATT
>JADZAD010000058.1 GCA_020852775.1 Anaerolineae bacterium | reverse complement strand
GGCTGCCGTCCAGCCGCCCCTGCAATACGTCAAGCATAATGGTGAAGAGCTCAAACGGGGCGCTCCCACCGACACTGATCGCCGCATCGTCCGTCAGTTCCGGGATGATTATGGCGCTCTGGCCCGGCCAGCTTCCGGCGTAGGCCAGGTTGATCTGCCCGTCGCTGATTGTCGCTTCGAGCGTGGCGGCGGCGTCCTGCCGTTCGTAGACCGCAAGCAGATGCAGGATCGACTCGGCGAGAGCCGGCCCACTCAGGCTGATGCTGAAGGCCGATCCGGGGGGAAGCTGCGCGTTGGAATCCCAGATCGCCTTGTTTTCCGCGAAGCTCTGTGCCGGGCCGGGAGTCGGGGTGGGTGTTGGCTCCGGGGTGTCAGTGGGCGGGGGTGGCGTGGGTGTATTCACGGGGGCGGGGGTGCTGGAAGAGGGAATTATGGTCTCCGTGGGCAGAGCAGGTGCAGTGCCCATGCAGGCCGCCAGGCTGGCTGCCAGCCCGATCACGGCAACTATGAAAGCGTAACGCATGGTTCCCCTCCTGCTGCTGAGGAAGAAAAGACACCACATCTCTCAGTGTAATGTGAAATCCAACACAAAGTAAAGACAAAAAAGGGATGGGCCGGAGCCCATCCCTTTCGCACAGGGCTGCGTGATTGCTACGCCAGCGGGCTGACGGAAAACGCTTCGCTCAGGATACAGCCTTCCTCGATCAGGTAGGCGACTCCGCCACCGTCGAGGGGGCGGTCGGTATCCTCGACCTGGAAGAGCGCTATGCCGTCAATACTGCCCGTGATCCGGTTGCCCTCGACACGCAGATCGAAGGCGTAATCGCGGTCCACCTCCCACGGGAAGTCGAGCTCGGCCAGCACCTGTGTCCCATCGAGTGCCTTGAGCAGATAGGCTTTGCCGAGAGCGCCGCCGAGTGCCAGCGCGTAATAGCGCCGCAGCCCCTGTACGCGGGCCGCCACGCCGAAGGTCTTTGCCAGCGCCGCCCGGGCGCTCGCCGTAGCGCGGTAGTCCGTCCATTCCCGTGTGCCCTGGATCAGCAGGCCGGTGCCGCTGTTCTGCACGAGGCGATACGCCTCCGGCCAGCGGTGGTTGTAGGCGTCCACACCGTTGACCCAGGCACGCCGCCAGAGCGTACTTTCATCCTTCGGATTGCCGAAGGTTGTCTGCGGTGCACCATCCCATGTCAGGTAGTCGAGGTAAAGCGTGCCATCAGCGCGCACGTCGCTCAGGATTTCGATCCCCACTTCCGCGATCGGGTGTCCGCCCGTCTCCGCGAGCGGCCAGACGAGGTCAAATGCAGCATCGGGAGCGATCTCCACTCCGGGGCCGGGGATCAGCACGAGCATATCACTCGCGCCGTAGACGCGGATGTACGGGCGGGCGGTCACCGGGCCGCTGCTCGTGGCGTCCGCCGATAGACGCGCTCGCACCGTCTGGCCGGGGTAGAGCGTCGGTGAGGCGATCAGATCGTAGCTGCCCGGCATGTTGATCCCCTCTTCGGGGATGAAGGTGGGCGTGGCGGCGCGGGCGCAGCGCCCGCAGGTTACGCCGCTGTAGTGCAGCGCGAGGCTGCGTGTACCGGCCTGGCTGTGCCCGGCGACGTTCTCCAGCCGGAGCGTGCCGCGACTATCCGGGCGCGGGTCAGGCTCGAAGCCCTGCACCGAGCCGGGGAACTCGAAATGGAAGTGTGCGCCCTGCTTGGGGCGGATTGGCGGATCACCGGCCAGTGCGCGCTGGATGTTGATCATGTTGACCGTCTCGATCACCGCATCGCTGATCGCGCGCCCGCCGTCCGCCGTGGAGAGGTACAGGCGGTCGGCGATCGGGCTGCGCCAGTCCGGGCCCTCCTCGATCGCTGCCAGCCCATTCTTGATCCCCAGGAAGCAGCCGACGTTGCCGGAGTTGCAGTCGGTGTCCCAGCCGGAGGTATTGGCGATCATCAGCGACTTCTGGAAGTCGTCCGCCCCGTAGAGCAGGCTGAGGATGATCAGGCCGTGGTTGGGCACCATGTGGCACACGCCGCGGTACTTGTCGTAGCCGTAATGGGCCTCGAGTAGTTCACGCCCCTTGCGCCAGTCGGGTTCCTTCGCGTGCCACTCGCGGATGTCACCGATCATGCGGGTGATGACCGAGTCCCGCGGGATATACGGCAGGGCGGCCTCGATACAGGCGTCGAGGCGCGGTTCGACGAACGCCTGCGACTCCATCGCCGCGACGATCTGCGCCCCGTAGATTGCCTCACCGTCGTGGCTGACGCTGGCCGCCCGCCGGGCGAAGTCCGCCGCGCGCTCCGGGTCACCGGGGGCGATCATCGCCCAGCCGTCGATGAAGATCGGCGAGCCGATCTGCGCGGCGATCAGCTTGCCATTGGTGGCGATCGACCCGGCTTCGGGCGCGGTCATGCCTTCCTTCATGTTCAGGTAGACGGTGTGCTCCGTCGAGTTGCCGCGCCCGCCCCACCACAGGATCGTGCGCCCCTCGATGATGTAGTTCATCCATGTCTGCCCGATCTGCGCCGGGGTGAGAGCGGGGGTATTGCCATAATCCGGCAGGGCGCGCAGAAAGGTGAACGTCCCACCGATATCGTCGTCGGTCACCACGAGCGGCATATCGAAACGGTCATGTACGTAATAGGTGATCTCGCCGAGCTCGGCCATGATGCGCTCATACGACCAGCCCTCGAACGGGCGGCCCAGGTACACGCCGATCAGCTTACCGAGCACGCCCGCGTAGACGCGCTCCATGTAGTCGGATGGTACGGCCATGCAGCAATCTCCTGTGAGGTCGGGCAGTGGGACGATGGGTACGAAACCCGGTTACTCCATTGTACGCGACGTTCCGGTGGAGCGGAATAGGGGCCCTGATGCTTAAGCGAAGAGATAACGAACCGGGCCCCGCTCATAGTGAGCGGGGCCCGTGTTTTCTGGCTTATTCACGGGGCGCAGCCTGCGGCTACGCCACCGGCTGGAGCATATCCGCGACCCAGCCCAGCCCGAGTTCTTCCAGCCGGGCGCGGGTCGGAGTGCCGCTGGCGACATCCCAGCCGGCCATCTCGTAATATATATCCTTGGCGTGTTCGATTTCTTCTTCCGTCACGCTGATGCCGTCCGAGGCACCCCCGGTGAGGGCCTTCATCATCTTCTTCGGGAGCTTATCCTGCTCCCGCCCGATGCCCTCGCGCGCGTTGAAGGCGCGCAGCAGGTTCAGGCGGCGCTCCCCGATACGCAGCAGTTCGTCAAACGTGACGTCCTCCCAGCCGGTGATGTACCGCACCGCCTCGACCATCTGCTGCGGCGAGAAGAGCTGCCAGGAGCCACCGAAGACGAACTGGCACAGGTTGATGCTGTCCACCGTGCTGACGAGGTACTCGGTTTGCAGCGCGAAGCGTACCTTGTCCTCATCGAGCGTGAACTTCTTCAACTCCTTCGTCAGGCCGAGCGGGGCCAGGCGTTCAGCGTAGCGCTTGAAGCCTTTCTCGATGGCCGAGTCATGCTCCGAGGAGCAGTGATCCGCACCGAATGGGTTGACGGCGTAGATCAGGCCGAGGCTGCGCTTGACCTGTGGCATGTGTGCCGGGAGCTCGTTGCCCTTCACCGCCACGACCAGGTCTTCCGTCCCGCGCCCGATGTGCTGTGCGGCCATACGTGAGCCCAGGCCCAGCACCCTGCCAAAGCCTTCGCCCTTGCCGATCATCTCGACCAGCCGCACCATCATGTCGCCGTCGCCAAAGCGGATTTCAAGACCGCCCGTGTCTTCGACACTGATCAGCTCATGCTCGAAGCAGTCCATCGCCCACGCGATTGTTGCGCCGCAGGCGATGGTGTCGATGCCGTACTGGTTGCACAGCTCATTGGCCCGGGCGACCGCTGAAAGGTCAGAGACAGCACAGTAGCTGCCGAAGGTGGCGATCGTTTCATATTCCGGGCCACCGAAGCGCGGATCGACCTGGTGCTTGCCTTCGGTGATCTCGACCACACGCTTGCATTTGACGGTGCAGGCGTAGCAGGTGTCACGGTTCTTGAGAATGGTGTCGTACATTACCTCACCGCTGATTGGCTCCGCGCCGGCGAAGGTGCCGCTGTCCCAGTTGTGGGTGGGCAGGCCACCGCCCGCATCCTGCGACATCACGATCCCGGCGGTGCCGTATTTTGCCGTGTTAGCGGTATCCGAGGTTTCGAGGTTGGCGGAGCCCCAGCGGGCGAGGGCGTTGAGCGCTTTGGCATCGGCGATTGAGGGACGTTTCTTGCCACGAACGGCGACCGCTTTCAGATTCTTGGAGGCCATCACCGCCCCCATGCCGGTGCGCCCGTTCGCGCGGCTGCTCATGTTAATCAGTGCTGAGAAACGCACGCCGTTTTCCGCGGCGGGGCCGCATTGCACGACTTCGATCTTGTCGTCACCCAGTTCCTGGAACAGCAGGTCCTCGACCTCAGAAGTGATCCGGCCCATCAGGTGGCTGGCGTCGCGCAGTTCCGCCTCGCCGTCATGCACCCACAGGTAGACGGGCTTTG
>JADZAD010000057.1 GCA_020852775.1 Anaerolineae bacterium | reverse complement strand
AGATGGCCTCTTACGCCGGACATGATTCGATGGTGATGGGGCGGATTACGCGGACGGGGATGCTGTTCGTGCCGTGCGTCGGCGGGGCCAGCCACAGCCCGCGCGAATTTGTCCATGACGCGGACTGTATCAACGCGGCCAACGTGCTGCTCAACACCGTCAACCGGATCGCCACGGCAGGCTAGGCTGCGTGGCTGGCCAGAAAAACACAGGGGCGGGCCGCCAAACACTGGCAGCACCGCCCCTGTACTATTCTGGTATGCGGGTAAGGATACCCGGTGCGCTTATTCGCGGCGGCGAGTCCGCCGCGGATAGCTCTCTGCCGGGATGGGGACCGGCACAAGGGACTTCTGCATCTCACGGCGTTTCCGGGCCGCGGGCTTAAGAATAAGTACGCCCCCGATTACCCCGATCAACACCCCGATCAACCCTGGAAATGACTCCATCACGCTCCCTCTCAGTTACCATTACTCCGGACTCTTACCTGTGAATATAGAGGCCGCGGCGGGCGGTGTCAAGCGGGCTTCAGTACGGTTCCGCATCCGTGAGAGGCGCGGAGGCTGAACATCGGCATGCAGACACGCGGATAAGCCCGGTTGCGCGATCAGTCCTGGTGCAAACCGCGCTATACTGGTGGCACACTGCACTCCGCGACGCGACAGGAGAATCACCATGCTATCGCACCTCAAGGCCCAGAACCGCCACATCGAGAACGGCATCCGGACGGTTGAGCAGACCCTGAAGAAGCTCGCGGATGCATCACTGGATGAGAAAGGGCGCTGCCGCATCCAGTACGGCCCAATCGGGATGCACGTTGTGGCGGACGCTGAACACAACCTGCTGGTCGTCAAGGCATTCACCAACTTTCTGCCTGATCCGAACTCCGGTAAGGTGCTGCCGCTGTACTACCACCTGCTGGATATGAATGATGCCCCGCAAACCGGGCTTGCCTACTACTCGATTGTCGCTTCGGAAGAAATCGGGCTCGAGCAGGACGTGATCAGCGTGGAAACCAAACGCCCGATTGCGGGCGTGTCGCACGAAGAATTTATCGCCTGCCTGGAGGCGGTAGGAGAAGTCGCACAGACAGCGATCGCCCAGCTCGCGGAGAAGTTTGACGCGCCGCCTATCCCGTAAGGGTGCGCCCGTCACCGGGTTCAGCAGCAGGGGGCGGATCGACCGGTCGATCCGCCCCCGTTCGTTTTCAGGTCAGTGGCGCTGCCGGACACGGAAGAAGTAGATTGCCTCAACCGCAATCATGGCAACGTAGACGGTGATCGCCAGCCACAGCAGGATCACCAGGCCGCTGTACCACATGAAAGGCAGGCTGGCGACGAACAGCGCGAATGCTACCGCGGCCAGCGCCAGTGACAGCCATGAGTAGCGGCGCAGATCCGTCACGGCGCGGTGTTCCGGACGCGGCTCGATCTCGCCGCTCATACGCAGCTCTTCCAGCCATTCCATGAGCAGGGTTGCCAGGTAGAAACCGATGAAGAAGATAGTGCCAGACGCCAGCAGCCAGCGGACGTCACGCATGACATTCTCTGTACCTACCATGTCATTCACCTCCTGATAGCCGCGCGGTACCGCGTTCAGATGGTGATTCGCCTGTGCAGCGTCACTCCTCATCCCGCGAACGGACGAGCAGCAGCGGGCGGTCGGCGCGGTTCAGCACGCCGGAGGCGACGCTGCCGTAAAAGACATGGCCCAGGCCAGAGCGACCGTGGCTCGCCATGGCGATCAGGCCGGCTTTTTCACGATCCGCAGCAGAGAGAATGCACTCGACGACCGGGCCGTGCATGACCATGCAGTGGGCATCGATGCCCTCCTGCTTCATCGACTCCGCAAGCGGACGCAGATAGTCGAGGGCGTCGTTCTTCAGCTTCTCGATATCCTGCATCTCCATGGCGATCAGCGCGGCGTCATGGGCGCCGACCATCGTTGGGATCGGCTCAATCACCATGAGCAGAGTCACGCTGGACTGGTAGGCCCTGGCCATGGCGCGGACATGGGGCAGGATTGCCTCAGCACGATGGGAAGCGTCGAGCGGGACAAGGATCTTCTCGTACATGGAACGCTCCTCTCTGATAACCCGGACCTCTATCATCAGCCTATCAGAGTTACCCATTCGTGGCTAGTGACAAATGACACTCCACGCCTGCCCGGGCGCAGGCAGGATGCGAGAAGCGGCCCGATCCTAGTTTCACATCCTGCCTTCCTGCGGGTAAGATCAGCCTGACCTCAGCGGAAGCTCGCCTGATATCCTGCCTGTTCACCTACTTGTTGTTATGCGAGCGGATGAGCAGCAGCGGACGATCCACCCGGTTGAGCACGCCAGACGAGACACTGCCATAAAAGACATGGCCCAGGCCGGAGCGCCCGTGGCTTGCCATGGCGATCAGGTCTGCCTGCTTCGTGGCGGCGGCGGTGATGATTGTCTCGACCACCGGGCCGAAGAACACCTCGGTCTCGACCTTGAAACCTTCCGCATGGAGCGCGGCAGCGTGGGTATTCAGGTAATGCAGGCTCTGGAGTTCAATCTCCCTGGTATTCTTCAGTTCCAGGTTCACGACGGCGCCTTCAGGTTCAGCGAACACCATGCTGACGGGCTCGACCACCATGACCAGGTGGATGGTCGAATTGTTGGCCCTGGCCAGTTCCTT
>JADZAD010000056.1 GCA_020852775.1 Anaerolineae bacterium | reverse complement strand
GGCACGACCAACTGGATCGACATGCAGCAGCCCGCAGCAAGCCCCCCCACAGAAACTCCGTAGTTGAATGTATTGCGAACACGTGATCGCACGCCTATACTGTCACTGAAACGTCACCGCCCGGGAACAGGCCTTTACCACACCCATGATCTCATTTGAAGAGTTAATTCGCCCCCTCGCGAGCCAGCTTGCGGCCCACGAAATGGCTATCTTACAGAAAGCCTACGATTTCGCGCGGGAGGCCCACAAGGGGCAGAAGCGTAAGTCCGGGGAGGATTTCTTCGTCCACTGCATCGAGGTGGCGCGGATTCTGGTCGATCTACGAATGGACGTACCCGTCATCGCCGCCGGGCTGCTGCATGATGTCGTCGAGGACACGGCGATCACACTGGAGGACCTGAACCGCGAATTCGGCGCGGAAATCCGCCGCCTGGTGGACGGCGTGACCAAGCTCGACCAGGTGCCGCTGAATACCGATAGTACCAGCCGGGGGCGAGACCGGGACCGGGAAGCGGAGTATCTCCGCAAGACGCTGCTGGCGATGGATGACGACGTGCGCGTCATTCTAATTAAACTGGCTGACCGGCTGCACAACATGCGCACACTGGGGCATCTCTCCCCGGAGAGACAGCGCCGGATGGCCCAGGAAACGACGGAGATATTCGCGCCGCTGGCCAGCCGCCTCGGCATCTGGCAGATGAAATGGGAACTGCAGGATCTCTCGTTCCGCTACCTTGACCCGGACGGATACAAGCGAATCGCCTCGCTGATCACTGATCGCCGTGCCGACCGTGACCGTTATATGACACACCTGGTCGAACGGCTGAAGCAACTGCTTGAGCAGAATGGAATCACCGGCGCAGATGTTTCAGGGCGCTCCAAGCACATCTACAGCATCTGGCGCAAGATGGAACAGAAGGAACTGACCTTCGACCAGATCTATGATGTGCGCGCTGTGCGCGTCATCGTGCCGACAATCGGCCTTTGCTACCAGGTACTGGGCCTGATTCACCAGACGTGGCGCCCCATCACCGGCGAGTTTGACGACTATATTGCCGCGCCGAAGGACAATTTCTACCAGTCACTCCACACAGCGGTCATTCTTGAGGACAAGAAGACGCTTGAGGTGCAGATTCGCACTCCGGAGATGCATGTCGCGGCGGAATATGGCGTCGCTGCCCACTGGCGCTACAAAGAGATCGGTTCCACCACCCGGGGCCGTGATGAGGCTTATGAGCGCCGTCTGAAATACCTGCGCGACATGATGGAAGTCGGACGTGAGGTCGAGGACGCGAACGAGTTTCTCGACACGATGCGCAGCGACGTGTTCCAGGACCGGGTATACGTCTTTACCCCACGTGGTGACATCGTTGACCTGCCCGCTGGTTCAACCCCGATCGACTTCGCCTATCACATCCATACCGACATCGGTAACCGCTGCCGGGGGGCCAAGGCGAACGGTAAGCTGGTGCCACTGGACTACACGCTGCAGGTCGGCGACCGTATGGAGATTCTGACTTCGAAGCGCGGCGGCCCCAGCCGTGACTGGCTGAACCCGAACCTCGGCTATGTTCGTACCAAGCGCGCACTGGCCAAGATCCGCCACTGGTTCCGGCGGCAGGACAGGGAGAAGATGATCGCGCTGGGCCGCGAAATGCTCGACCGCGAACTGAAGCGGCTGGGGCTGGAGAAGATGAAGTATGAGCAGGCCGCGGCGCTGTTCGAGATCGACAACGCTGACGATTTTCTGGCACAGATCGGCTTTGGCGACATCCACCCTCATCAGCTCGTGGTCAAGATGGCCGAGGAGGAGGTCTCCCGAAGTGACGAAGATGACCTCCTCAAGCTCGTCAGCACTGTGCCAGATAAACCGCGCCCAACTACCTCAGGCGAGATCCAGATACAGGGCACGGGTGGGCTGCTTACCAACCTCGCCCGGTGCTGCAACCCGGTCCAGGGCGACGAGATTATCGGATACATCACTCAGGGGCGCGGCGTCACAATCCATCGCAAGGACTGCCGCAACATCCTGACGCTGCCCACCCAGCGGTTGATCAGCGTTGACTGGGGAACTACCGACCAGGAGAACCGCTATGCGGTGCCGATCATGATCAACGCCTATGACCGCGAAGGGCTGCTCCGCGATATCGGCATCGCGGTGGCCGATGAGCACATCAACATCCGCAGCGTGACAGTCAACACACACAACCACATCGCGGTGTTCAACGTCACGCTGGAGGTAGAGAGCGCCACACAACTCAGCCGGGTACTTTCGAAGATCGAACAACTCCCGAATATCATGGAAGCACGCCGGATGACCGGCTGAGTGCACGAAAGGACCAACCAATGGGTCTGGAAGGCAAGGGCTACTACATCTGGAAGATCCATAACTGCGAGGGAGGAGATGCCAATGCCATTACCCGGCGGGCGATTGACGCGGGGCTCTCGCATGTGCTGATCAAGATCGCTGACGGCCCGCGTGCCTACAACGTAGACCTCGCCGCGCCACTGGTCGATGCACTCAAGGGATCAGGCATCGCAGTCTGGGGCTGGCAGTTCGTATATGGCGACGAACCCTTTGGCGAAGCCGACATCGCCTATCATCGCATCCAGACGCTGAAACTGGATGGCTTCGTGGTCAATGGTGAAGATGCCTATAAAGGAAAGCACCAGGCAGCTAACGCCTATATGGACAGCCTGCGCACACGGCTGGGCAACTACCCGATCGCGCTGAGTTCCTACCGGTACCCTAACTACCACACGACTTTTCCCTGGGTGGAGTTCCTCAGCCGGGCCACCTACAACATGCCACAGGTATACTGGGTACAGGCTCACAACCCGGCTGAACAACTTAAACGCAGCATCGCGCAATTCCAGAACATCTACCCCGTCGTGCCAATCATCCCCACCGGCTCAGCCTACGAGGAATACGGCTGGAAGCCCGACCCGCGTGAAATCCTGGACTTTCTGGCCTGCGCCCGTGAGATCGGGCTCCCTGCAGCGAACTTCTGGAGCTGGGACTATGCTGGCAGTGATGCAGGCAGGGGTTTCTGGAATGTGATCGCGGATTTCGGCTGGACAACCTCCGCACCGCCGCGTGACATCATCGACCACCTGACCGCTGCCCTGAACCGGGGAGACGTGCAGGCACTCACGCAGATGTACCATCCCAGTGCCGTACTGGTCACCACACAGAACACCTATATCGGCACGGCAGGCATTCGCCGGTATTATGAAGAACTGCTTACCACTGAACTTCCTGGCGCCGACTTCACTGTGGAAACACGGGTGCGGGAGGGCAATATCCGGTACATCCGCTGGGATTCGAGCCCTGCCAGCAACGGCAGGGCCGTACAGGATGGCTACGACACGATTGCTATGCGGCTGGGGCTGATCCAGTATCACAGCCGGGTCTATCGAGTGAGTTAACGGCAGACCTGTCAGCTTACGCCTCCGCGAGGCGCTGACGGATAGCTTCGACGACGCCGACTTCGACCGCGCGCCGTGCCTGACGGATGGCGCTCCTGATAGCGATCGCGTTTGAGCGGCCATGCCCGATGATCACTACGCCGTTTACGCCCAGCAGCGGAATCCCGCCGATGTTATCCGGGTTGAGTTTCTCCGCGACCCGATGCAGCGCAGGCTTAGCCAGCAAGCCACCAATGCTTGTGACCACCCCGGCCTTAATCTCCTGAAGCATCAGCTTGCCCATCAGGCTGGCGGCAGCCTCGATGCTCTTGCCCATCACATTTCCGGTAAACCCGTCATGTACCACGATGTCGGTATGCCCCATGAGGAGTTCTTTGGGTTCGACATTGCCGATGAAGTTCAAACCTGCCGCTTCCTTCAGCAGCGGGGCCGTCTCCTTGACCAATGTGTTGCCCTTCCCTTCCTCTTCTCCGTTGCTGAGCAGAGCGACACGGGGGTTTCTCAAGCCGATAGCCAGTTCAGTATAGATGCTTGCCATCTGGGCGAACTGGAGCAGATACTCAGGTTTACATTCCGCATTTGCACCGAAGTCAGCCATGATGGCATAGCCAGTCAGGTTCGGGAAGATCGCGGTCAGCGCGGGCCGGTGAACACCGGCGATGCGCTTGAGTGTGAAGAGCGCCACCGCGAGCGCCGCGCCGGTATTGCCCGCTGTTACGAACGCATCGGCCTGCCCATCTTTGACCAGGCCGATGCCAACATGCATAGAGGAGCGCGGCCTGGAACGCATGATCTCAGACGGCTTGTCGGTCATCTCAACCACTTCGTCCGCATGAACCACTTCGATTTTGAGCCCGGCGGTATCATGTTTCGCCAGCTCTGCCTCGATCACCTCCCGGTGACCTGCCAGGATCATGGTGTCCTCACGCCATTCACGCGCAGCCAGAACTGCCCCGGCCACGTCCGGAACCGGGTTCTTATCACTGCCCATCGCATCGACGACGATCCGCATTGGAATACCCTTTCGCCTGATTTAAGAAGGTGGAAGCTGCAGAAGCCAGCCCGACTGGGTCGGCCCTTTCGGGTCAGTTATTGGAAAAGATCAGATCACGTGTACGCCGGTGCTCCTTGAGCATGTAACGGAGCAGATGCGCCTCGCGCCGAAGCAGTATGATACCTTCTCGTAGCATGGATCGCAGATCGGCGCTTTCGAGCAGTTTCTGCTTGTCTTCCATGGGCACCGGAAGGGTGATAGCAGTGAAGTAGCACAGGTTCAGGGCCTCATGCGGGAGGTCTTCCAGCGTGAACTGCGTATCAGTGGCCTCCTGAAGAGACACCAGATAGGCTTCTGCCTGCGACCGGAGAATCTCAGCCAGTTCCTGTACCTGTGGTGTGTTCTCATCTTCGACCGGGAATTCTTCCACAAGGCCAACCAGATACGGGCGATCGTGCCGCAGCTCATGTATCCGGAAGCGCTGATAGCCGACAGTCTGGATCAGGATACGTCCATCAGCCTGATTCTGCACCTGGGTAATGTAGGCGGATGTACCGACTGAAAACGGAACCGCCCCACCTCCGACCTCTGAGCCTGAACGGATACAGACTACACCGAAAGGTGTATTCGTTTCCAGGCACTCTTTGATCATGATCTTGTAGCGGCGCTCGAAGATATTCAGCGGAAGCGTCATCCCCGGGAACAGGACTATCTGCAGCGGGAACAACGGCATTGGTTTCAGATCGGGCATACCCCTCTCACCCCGTAGTCAGGCTTGCGGCACAGGCGTTCAGATCGGCCCTGCGTGAGCCTTCTGCTGATTGACAGCATCGGCCTGCATGTTATAATACCGGGCAATTCGCCCCGGTGGCGGAATTGGCATACGCAGCAGGTTGAGGGCCTGTGCCGCAAGGCGTGTGAGTTCGAGTCTCACCCGGGGCATCATACATTAAAGTCCTCTGACGCTCACCACCTGGTGAGCGTTTTGCTTGCCAGAGTATAGCGCAGCCGTCTCACAGGTTTGGGGCCGGAGGCGTGACCTGTAGCATCGCATACAGGCGGGCCACCAGCCCGATCAGGTCAGCGGTGTACCCTACCACATAATCCTGCGCCAGCTTACGCGCCAGGTCTGTCCGTCCGGCACGGATCAGCGGCGCAACATGCGGCCGGAAATCCCGCATGGTGATCACCATGCGCCCCTGATCGTCTGTCAGAATACCCCAGACCAGTGTCTTAGCGTTACCATCATCCTTGGCGGTGATGAAACGTGAGAGGCTTGACCCGGGGGCGACGCGCCCAATATTGGAGTACACCTCGTCCCCCCGGATGATCTCGTTCAGCGCCGGGAACTGTTCAGGGATCAGGCGTAGCACATGCTGGAGTGGGGTCGGCAGGTTGGAGAGCAGCTCGAAAACAGCAACCGAGAAGCTCTCCCCGCGCAGGGTCACCGCCTTGCTGGCGGCCAGCAGATAGCTGAACGCGCGCAGATTGCCAATCAACCGGGCACGGCGGCGAGCGAACTCATCAAACGCAGTACGGCCCTCCGGGGTATCAGGTGGCTCTATGCGTCGGTAGGCCTGATAAGCCTCCCATGTGTCGTCCCACGCCCAGATCAGGCTTTCGGAGAGGTTGCGGAAGGTCAGCAGATAGATACGCTCCTGTGGCTCATAGGGAGAGGCGTCGATCGGAATGCCAAGGGCCGGATTGACGCGCCGCCCCCGGGCTAATGAACTTTCGATGGCATGCAGCAGGCGCCGTTCCATCCGGGTGCGCGCCACACCAGCCAGCGCGTCGATTTCCATCTGAACGCTGGATGAAGGGCGGTAATGGGCCGAGTGGAAGATACGGGTGGTGACCAGCAAATCGTTGACCGTGAGATGCGTACCGGTTTCGCTGAGGAGCTTACGCAGGTTAAAAATCTGTGTGATATCGAAGATCGTGGTCTCGGCGGAGATCTCCGTGATTTGCTGATGGC
>JADZAD010000055.1 GCA_020852775.1 Anaerolineae bacterium | reverse complement strand
CCCGCGGGGGGCAGGGCGCGGCGGATGCGCTGCACGCGGCGGTCGCTGTTGGTGAAGGTGCCGTCCTTCTCCGCGAAGCTGGCGGAGGGCAGGATCACGTCGGCGTGTTTGCCGGTCTCGTTCATGAAGATGTCGATGCACACAATCAGGTCTAGCCCTTCGATCGCGTGGCGGGCGTGGGCGAGGTTCGGTTCGCTCATCAGCGGGTCTTCACCCATGATCACCATCGCTTTGATCTGCCCGGTCAGGGCCGCGTCCACCATCTCGGTGACGGTCAGGCCGGGCTCCGGGGGGAGGGCCGTGCGCCACGCCTGCTCGAAGCGCGCGCGCACTTCCGGCACGGCGACCGGCTGGTAGGCAGTATAAACGTTGGGCAGCCCGCCGCTGTCCGAGCAGCCCTGCACGTTGTTCTGGCCGCGCAGCGGGTTCAGCCCGGTGCCTGGCCTGCCGACCTGCCCGGTCATCAGGGCGAGGTTGGTGAGCGAGAGGGCGTTATCCGTGCCGTGCGTGCTCTGGCTGATGCCCATGCCCCAGTAGATCGCCGCGCTGCCCGCCGTGGCGTACAGGCGCGCCGCCTGCCGGATGTCCTCCGACGGGACGCCGCTGACGCCTTCAGCCCATTCCGGCGTGTACTGCTCCAGCGACTCGGCGTACTGCTCGAAGCCCTCGGTACGCTCGCTGATGAAGGCCGGGTTGTAGAGCTTCTCGGTGACGATCACGTGTGCCATCGCCTGGTATACGGCGACATCCGTGCCCGGCTTCTGGCGCAGCCACAGCGTGGCGAAATCCGTCAGCTCGATCTGGCGCGGGTCGATCACGATCAGCTTTGCCCCGTTCTGGCGCACCGCCTTCTTGAGAAACAGGCTGATCACCGGGTGGGTCTCGGTGGTATTGCTGCCGGTGACGATAAAGGTGTCAAGGTGCTCCATCTCGGCGATGCTGTTGCTCATCGCGCTGGAGCCGATCGCCAGGCTGAGGGCGGTGACGCTCCCGGCGTGGCACAGCCGGGCGCAGTGATCGACGTTGTTGGTCTTCATCACCGCGCGCACCCACTTCTGGAAGACGTAGTTGTCCTCATTGGTGGCCTTGGCGCAGGCGTAGGTGGCGATGCAGTCGCCGCCATGCTGGCGCACCAGCCCGGCCAGCTTCTCGCTGACGAGCGTCAGGGCCTCTTCCCAGGTCGCCTCGCGGAACTCACCGGGGCCACCGCTGCGGATCAGCGGGGTGCGGAGCCGCCCGGGGTGGGTGGTGTAGTCCGTGCCGAAGCGCCCCTTGACGCACAGGTTGCCGTAGTTCGGTGCGGCGTCAAACGGGGCGGTGACGCGGTAGATATGCCCGTCACGCAGGTGCAGGTTCATCTGGCACCCGACCCCGCAGTACGGGCAGGTGGTACGGACGACGTCGTCCGGCTTCAGGCGTGCTGCTGCGACCATTCCGTCTCACTTTCCGGCGCCGGTCAACAGGCGCGGCAACTCAGCGAACGTCACTCCAGGTCGTGTAGATTTCCCTGTCACCCCGGCGCAGCGCCCGCACGAGTGCGTCCTGATCGACCGGGATGCTGAACACACGTACCCCGGTCGCGTGGTAAATCGCATTGGCGATCGCGGGCGTGGTGTTGATCGACGGGATCTCGCCGACGCCCTTTGCGCCATATGGGCCGTCGCTCGACGGGTGCTCGATAATGTGAGAGGTGATCTCCGGCGCGTGCTTGATGCTCGGCATCTTGTACCGCGCGAACAGCGTGGACCACGGCTGGCCGTTCTCGATGATATACTGCTCGGTCAGGCAGTTGCCGAGCGCCATCACGATCCCGCCCTCGATCTGCCCCTGCAGCGACTTCGGGTTGATCGCCCGCCCGACGTCCGTCCCGGCGATCACGCGGTGGACGTGCACCGCCCCGGTCTCCAGATCGACTTCGACCAGCGCGGCCTGCGTCGCATAGGAGAAGGCGAAGTGCATGTCCCCGCCCGTGCCCAGCGGCTGGGTCACCGGGGCCATGTACTCAAAGGTGGCGCGGGGCTGCAGGCCATTGGCCTTCATCACCCCGACGACTTCACCCAGTGGGACACTGTGCCCGTTGATCCGCATCAGCCCTTCCTCGAAGCGGATTTGTTCCGGCGGGACGTTGTAATGCTCGGCGGCGGTGGAACGCAGCGCCTCGCGCAGCGTCGAAGCGGCCATGCGGGCGGCGTTCCCGGTGACGAACGTCTGGCGTGAGGCAGTGGTCGGGCCGCCGTTCGGCGTCAGGTCAGTGTCACAAAGCAGCACGCGCATGCTGCTGTACGGCATGCCAAGCTCCTGCGCCGCGACCTGCGCCACCACCATCCCGATGCCCTGGCCGAGGTCGGCGGCGGCGGTGCGGACTTCGGCGGTGCTGTCCTCGAACGCCTCGACCTCGACGGCGGACTTGTCAGGCGCGCCGCCGCCCAGCCCGGTGTTCTTATAGGCGCAGGCAATTCCCCAGCCGAAGGCCCTGTTCCCTTCGCGCCAGCTCCAGCGGAAGCCATGGGAGGAGGTGTCCTCCGAACGGACGTCCGCCTCAACCTTCTCAATCGTTTCCAGCAGCCCGGCGCTTTCGCGCAGGGTCTGGCCGGTGGCGGTCATCACCCCCACGCGCTGGGCGTTCTTCCGGCGCAGCTCCAGCGGATCGATGCCCAGCGTCTCGGCGAGGATATCCATGTTGCTCTCGACGGCGAAGGCCGACTGGGTCACGCCGAAGCCGCGGAACGCGCCGGACGGCACATTGTTGGTGTACATCGCGTAGCAGTCAATCTTCGCATTAGGGACGACATACGGGCCGGTGGCGTGGGTCGTGGCGCGGGTCATTACCTTATCACTGAGCGAGGCGTAGGCCCCGCCGTCGCCGTAAAGCTCGGCCTCGACCGCCACAAGCGTGCCGTCCCGCTTCGCCCCGGTCTTCATGCGGATCACGGTGGCATGCCGCTTCGGGTGGAAGAGCAGCGACTCGTGACGCGTGTACAGCATCTTGACGGGCCTGCCGGTTGCCTGCGCCAGCAGCGCGACATGGGCCTGCGCCGCGAGGTCTTCCTTACCGCCGAACCCGCCGCCGATCAGCGTACCGCGGATGCGCACATCCTCATCCGCGACGCCGAGGATCAGGGCGACCTGGTTACGGTCCTGGTAAGGGATCTGCGAGCCGACGTATATGGTGATCTTCTCGTGTTCCGCGTCGTAGCCCGCGGGCACCCCGATCGAGCATTCCGGCTCAAGGTAGGCGTGCTCGATGGTCGGTGTGCGGTAGGTGCGCTCAATGATCACGTCCGCCTCGGCGAAGCCCCGCTCGATGTCACCATGGCGCACCTTGATGTGCTTGAGCAGGTTGCCCGTCTCCCATTCCTCGTGGATGACCGGGGCCTCCGGGGTGCGCGCGTAGACCGGATCACCGACCGTGCCGAGCACCTCGTATTGCACCTCAATCAGATCGAGCGCCTGCCGGGCCGCTTCCTCAGTGTCCGCCGCCACTATGGCGACCGGGTCGCCGACGTAGCGCACCTTGTCCCCGGCGAGGCACGGCCAGTCGAGATAGACCAGCCCGTGGATATTGCGCCCGGGGATGTCCTCATGGCACAGCACGGCGCGCACACCGGGCACGGCCTTCGCCTGGCCGGTGTCCACTCTGAGCACCCGCGCATGCGGATGCGGGCTGCGCAGCGTCAGCCCGTAAAGCATGCCGGGGAAGCCATAGTCATCGGTGAACTTCGCCGCGCCGGTGACCTTGGCGACGGACTCCGGGCGATCGACGTTCTGCCCGATCACCTCCAGCGGCTCGACGGTCGTCGGGGCGGGGTAGGCAGGCATCGGCTCGCCGCGCTGGGCTGCTGCCGCGGCGTGGATCGCGCGGCGCACTGCCATGTAGCCGGTGCAGCGGCAGAAGGTGTCCTTGAGCGCGACCCGAATGTCGTGATCGGTTGGGTCGGGGTTGCGCTCCAGCAGGGCCTTCGCATTCATGATCAGGCCGGGGGTGCAGTAGCCGCACTGTACCGCGCCCTGCTCGATGAAGGCTTCCTGCAGCGGATGGAGCTTCTCGCCTGTCGCAAGCCCTTCGATCGTGACGACTTCTGCGTTACGCGCCTTCATCAGCGGGTAGATGCACGAATCGACCGGGGTGCCGTTGACCTGCACCGTGCAGATGCCGCACTCGGCCTCTTCGCAGCCGATCTTGGTGCCTGTCAGCCCGAGGTCGAGCCGCAGGAACTGGGCGAGCGTGCGCGACGGATCGACTTCACGCTCAATCCGTTCGCCGTTGACAGTGATCGTAATCCAGGCCATGCGTCTCTCTCCGAACAACTATTCCGATGTGGGCTGGCTACCGGGGTGGAACAGGTCGCTCACAGGCAGCACGAATCCCGGCAATACATCGCTCCCACTGAGGGGATGTCCCGGGCCCCGATTCGGGTTTGCAGGTTACTCCCCGACCGGGTAATCGTGACGGTCTGGCTCTCCGGCTCAACCAGCCAGACTTCGCTCACCCCGTCCTGAATATACAGATCAATCTTGTGTGTCACACGGCCCAGGCGGTCAGTGGGGGAGACGACCTCCACAGTGAGATCGGGGACAATCGTCAGTGGCTTACGCTCCCACTGCGGGTCAACCGCGGCGAGGGCAGCCAGGCGTTCCGCCCGCACAAACATCAGGTCGGGTTGGCGGGAGCCTTTGACCCAGTTCTGGTGTTCTTCACAGGCCTTAACGAAAGGCACTTCTGCAAATACCTCGCCCAGACGATTCGCTTCCACGTACTGGCTGAGGATTCGACCCAGGCGGAAGGCAACCCTGCCACTGTGCGCGACCTGTGGGCTCACTGGTATTCTCTCTCCGTCAATCCATTCGAACGGGCCGTCGTCAGAATATGATTCCATGAACTGTTCGAGCGTCATGGCGTGAATATCCGTCGCAACCATTCCTGACCTCCAGTCCGACCGGGCCGGCTACATCCCCACGCCTTCAGGGATCGCAACTCCGGTACGCGCGCGCTCGAAGGCGAGCGGCAGCGTGCGGCGCAGCAGCACGTCGATCATCTCAGTGCGGTACTCGGCAGTGGCGCGGTACTTGCTGGTGCGCGGGTGCAGGCTTGCGCGTCCGGCCTCCACCGCCGCTTCGACCAGCGCCTCGCAGAACGGCTGGCCGCGCAGGGCCGCTTCGACTTCCGTGGCACGAGCGGGCACAGGCGCGACCGGGCTGATGCACACGCGGGCATCCTCAACGGCCAGGCTGTCCGGCGCGAGGCGCAGCCAGACGGCGCAGCCCAGTACCGGCAGGGCGACCCCCTGCGGACGCATGATGCGCTTGAAAGCGGAGGCCTCGCGCGGGCCTGCCAGCCGGAAGCGCACGTTCAGCAGCAGGTCACGGGTGGAATCCAGCAGCGATTGGCCGGGGCCGCTGAACAATTCCACGAGGGGCAGCCAGCGGCGCGTACCGTGCTGCGCGATCTCGGCTTCGGCATCCAGCGCCATGAGCGAGGTCGTGCCGTCGGCGGCGGGCAGAGCGTGGGCGATGTTCCCGCCCAGCGTGGCGACGTTGCGTACCTGCGGCCCGCCCACCACACCGCAGCTCTCGACGAGGCAGGTGGCACGGGCAGCCAGCAGCGTGGAGCCGACCAGTTGCGTGTGCGTCACCCCTGCGCCCACGGTGACGAGTTCGCCTTCCTGCCGGATCGTCGTCAGTTCCTGGATCGCAGTGACATCTACCAGCGCAGCGACCGGGGGCTTATGGCCCTGTTCCATTTCGAGGATGAGGTCGGTGCCTCCGGCGATGACGCGCGCGGCCCCGGCGTAGCTGGCCAGCAGCGCGGAGGCTTCCTCGACGGTCTGCGGGGTGTGGTACTCGTTCCAGAGCTTCTTCACGCGGCCCCTCCTCCGGGAAAGCGCCGATCCGCTCCCCGGGCAGGGCGCGGCGCGGACGGCTGGCTTGCGTTGGTGAACGTGAGGGGGATGGCGGCACTTTTCGATGGGCGAGCCTGCCCAACGCCGTCACGCGGGACGACCGCCAGACGCTCTCCCTCTGGCGTTGCACCATCGTATCATGGAAGGGAGGCTGCTGGCAAGCACCTTACTGCTCGCCAGATTCGATGATCGTGGCGTCACTGACCTTCCATATGCCGTCATCTGTGACCAGGGCGTATTCCACCACCCGCCAGCGCCAGCCGGAGGAGTAGGCGCGGGTATCGCTGTCACGGTGATGCACGAAGTTGTGATAATTGCTCCGCACCTGTACCCGGGCTGCTTCCGGGCTGTACTCAATGACCGTCACCCCGGTGATCTCGTAGTCATCCACAAGAATGGTGGGGACGTTTGCGCGGCTGGCGATCTTGTTCGTGATCGCGTCGAGCATGCGCCCGGTGGCGACGGTGGGGGCCTCCGAGGGATTACGGGTGAGATAGGCTTCCTGCTCAACGCGGTAGAACGCCTCGATGACGGCGGCCAGCTCAGGCTGGTTTGGATGCGGTGTCGGCTCCGGGGTTGGCTGGGCGGCACATCCGGTGGTCAGCAGGGCGATCACCCCGGCTGCGATGGTCAACAACAGGCGAAAAGAGGCGTTCATGGTTTCCCCTGACTTTGTGTACACGGTGTCTGCAAAGTAAGTTATCTGAAAGCCAGTGGGTAATCAAACTGATCGACCCCAAATAGTCCCAGAGTAAGGGGCAGTTTCTATACAGACCCCGGCTAAAACAGCCGCATCTCGATCCGTTCGCCTGCGTCCATGCCGGTGCGGTCAAGCGGGATGCGGATCAGGCCGTCGGCGTGGACGAGCGAGAAGATCAGATTGCTCTTGAAAAACACGGGGTCGGCCATCAGGCCATCCGCCCCCGCGACCAGCCGCGCCGGGAGGTAGTCCTCGCGCCCGGCGGCGCTGGCGACATTGGTGGTCAGAGGCAGGTGCGTGGTCAGGGCGGAGGGCATGGTCGCCCCTTGCAGCGCGTACAGCACCGGGGTGCAGACCATGGCGAACTGCACGAACGCGCTCACCGGATTGCCCGGCAGCCCGATGGTCGGCACGCGCCCGGCCATCCCCAGGATGGTGGGCTTGCCGGGGCGGGTGGCGATGCCGTGCACCAGCACCCCCGGCTCGCCGAGCCGGTTGAACACGTCCGCGGTGACGTCGCGCACGGAGATGGAGCTCCCTGCCGAGAGCACGATCATGTCCACACCGTCGTCATAGGCCTGCCTGACCTGCGCGTAGATCAGATCGAAGTCATCGGGCAGGATTCCGCGCCGCTCGGTGCGCGCCCCGGCCCGCCGGGCGAGCGCCTCGATCGTATAGCTGTTGATATCGCGCACTTGACCGGGATGGGTAGCCTGTCCGGGGGGGATGACCTCGTCTCCGGTGGCGAAGATGGCGACGAGCGGCTGGCGCACCACTTCGGCCTGTGTCAGCCCGACCGCGAGCAGGCCGCCAAGGTCCTGCTCGCGCAGGCGATGGCCCGCAGGGAGGATCAGGTCGCCCTCGCGGATGTCCTCACCGATTCCGATCACGTTCTCGCCGGGGGCGGCGGAGCGGCGCACCTCGATCTCATCCGGCCCAGCCGGCTGGGTGTTCTCGATCATTACGACCGCATCCGCGCCTTCCGGCACCATACCGCCGGTGTGTACGGTGATCGCTTCAGCGGGCCGCAGCACGAGGCCGGAGAGTGCCCCCATCGGCACTTCACCCATGACACGCAGGTACGCGGGCAGCGCGTCGCTCGCGCCGTAGGTGTTCTTCGCCAGCACGGCGAAACCGTCAACCGTAGCGCGGCGAAACTCGGGGAGAGTCTGCGGTGAACGCACCTCCTGTGCCAGTACCCGCCCGATGGCCTGATCCGTCGGGATAGTTTCGCTGTCGCGGATCGGCTGTACGTGCGCCAGAATCTGCTGGCGGGCTTCCTCCGGAGAGACGAGTGTGAAGAACTGTCGGGCCATGTGCGGGCTGCTCCTGTCAGGCGGTGTGCTGGCCTGATCTTAGCGGACGGGGGTGGGGTATGGCAACGCGCCGCCCCACCGGAGGGGATTTGTTCTGTTTGTACAGGCGTGCAGGGAGGCGATATACTTATTCGGATTTATGCGCCCGGCTCTGGCGGGCCGGGACATTGAAACCCCGCAAAAACACAGCACCTCCGGGTGAGGAGAGAAGACCCATGCCTGATCGTATCGCGGATAACGTGGTGGTCACGCTCGACTACCAGTTGTTTGACGAAGATAATGAACTGCTCGAAGACTCCAGTGAAGATGGCGCGTTGATTTATCTGCACGGCTACGAGAACATCATCCCCGGCCTTGAGCGTGAATTGACCGGCCTCAGAGTGGGCGACAAGAAGTCAATTGTTGTCAGCCCCGAAGAGGGCTATGGTGAATATGAGGAAGACGCGGTCGAAACCTTTGCCTTCGCCGACCTGCCGGAAGGCATCCAGGGCAGCCTCGAGGTTGGTATGCTGCTGGAGATCGTGGACGACGAAGACATGGAAATGGTCGCCGAGGTCGTCGAGATCAATGAGGACGGGGTTGTGCTTGACTTCAACCACCCGCTTGCCGGTGAAACACTGCGCTTCGAGGTGACGGTCAGCGAACTGCGTGACGCCAGCGACGAAGAAATTGAGCATGGCCACGCGCACTATCCGGAAGGCTACGACGAGTAAGTGTCCGGCGCTCGCTGAACTGAATGGCAGAACGGGCAGAGGCCGGATGGTAGTGATCCGGCCTCTGCCCGTTTTTCGGGCTGATAGGCAGGCCGGGTAGAAATCCCGGCCTGTCGCCCCGTACAATCAGGGCGGTATGACGGTCACATCCAGCGCGAGGCACAGAGAGTGTTCACCCGCCTGTACCAGTCGATGCGGGACAATCCGGCGGTGCGATGGCAGGTCCGGCGGCGCGCCTGGCCGGGCGTGACGGCGGCACTGGCGATCAGCATGGTGCTCGCGCTGCTGCTCGCGCTGGTGATGATCATCAGCTTCAGCACCAGCCGGGGTGAGGTCTCCGTGGGGGAGCGTGTCCTGCTGGCTGCCGGGCTCACGGCTGCGGTGATCGCGCTGGTGCTGGTGACGATTCGCGCCGCGCTGCTGACCGCGCGGGACCTGGGCAGCGAAAAGGTGCAGTTGCTGCAATTGACCGGCCTGACGGAAATGCAGTTCGTACAGAGCTATGTTATCTCGACACTCTATGTGCTGCGTGTGCTTCTGATTGCGGTGCTGGGGCTGGCCCCGGCGGTGTGGATCGGCTGGGCGCACAGCGTTTCTGCGCATGACCTGACGCGGCGCTGCCTGACGCAGCCCTATAGCTGCGTGGAACTCGGCAGGCCGCTGGATGGCGGACAGGTCTTTTCGCTGTTGGTGTTTCTGCTGATCGTCCTGCTCATCCTTGGCGCCGCGCTGTATTTCGCCGCCGCACTGGGGGTGTATGTTGCCGTGCGGCTGCGCGCGATGATGCTCTCGGCGGGGGTGGCGCTGGCGCTGCTGGTGATGGCCCTGGCGCCGCTGACGTATATCACCGCGCTGCTGCTGCGCGCCGTCATCGAGACCACCCTGCGGGTCAGCGGCGCGGGGCTGGTGGCCATGGTGGCGATCACGCTGATGCTGGCGGTGGCGCTGCTGGTGATGGCGAGCTGGATGATTGAAGATACGCGCCGCCGCGCCTGGGAGGAAGTCACCGGGGCGGCCTGGCTCGACAAGCCTGGTGAGTACTGACAGAAGCCATCCGGGGGGGAAACAGCCTATGGCACGCCAGCGCAGTGTGTATCTGGAAGACCTGCCCCTCGCGGAAGCGCGGGCGCGTATCGACGCGGCGCTGGCCGCCGCCGGGCTCGATGGCCCGTTCCCCGGAGAAGACGTCTCGCTGGCGGAGGCACGGGGCCGGGTGACCGCCACTCCTGTCTGGGCGGCGGTGAGCGCCCCTCACTACCACGCCTCGGCGATGGATGGCTACGCTGTGCGCGCCCGGGACACCCGCGAGGCCAGCGAGACGCGCCCTGTTACGCTCCGATTGATCGAGCACGAGGCGGATGCCGAGCGTGTCGAGCGCCCGATGCAGGCCTGCAACACCGGGCATCACCTCCCGGCATGGGCCGATGCGGTCGTAATGGTTGAGCATGTCCAGCCGGGTGCCGAAGCCGATACGTTCATCATCCGCTCATCGGTCGCGCCGTGGCAGCACGTCCGGGCGATGGGTGAAGACATGGTCGCTACCGAACTGGTGCTTCCCGCCAACCATACGCTGCGCCCGGTGGATCTCGGCGCGCTGGCCGGGAGTGGGCATGCCACCGCGCATGTCCGGCGCAGGCCACGGGCCGCGGTGATACCCACGGGCTCTGAACTGGTCAGCGCGGAGAGCCTCAGCGAGGGGCAGCGGCCCGTCCCTGGTCGGATTATCGAGTTCAACAGCCTGGTGCTGGCGGGGCAGGTGGAGGAATGGGGCGCTGAGGCCCGGCGCTGGACGATCGTGCATGATGACTACGATGCGATCCGCGAGGCTGTCCTCGCGGCGGCACAGGCGCACGACCTCGTGCTCGTCAACGCAGGCTCCAGCGCTGGTACGGAGGATTATACCGTCCACGTGATCCGCGATCTGGGCGAGGTGGTGGTACATGGCGTAGCGGTACGCCCCGGCCACCCGGTGATCTTCGGGATGGTGGCGGTCGAAGGCAGGCGCGTGCCAATAATCGGGGTGCCGGGTTACCCGGTTTCCGCGGCGCTGACCGGCGAGATCTTCATCGAGCCGATCCTCAGCCGCTGGCTGGGCAGGCCACCTGTGGAGCCGCCGACCCTCGACGCGGTGATCAGCCGCAAGCTGGTCTCGCCGCCCGGAGATGATGATTACGTGCGGGTGACGGTCGGGAAAGTGGGCGACCGGGTGATCGCCACACCGCTGGCACGTGGGGCGGGGGTGATCTCCTCGCTGGTGCGCGCTGACGGCATCGTGCGGGTGCCGCGCTTCTCAGAGGGGGTGGACGCGGGTGAGCAGGTGACGGTGCACCTGTACCGTTCCGCCGCGGAGATCGCCCGGACGGCTGTGTGCATCGGCTCGCATGATATGACGCTGGATTTGCTGGCGCAGTTCCTCGCGGAGCGCACACCGGGGACGCGGCTCTCCTCCGCGAACGTGGGCAGCCTCGGCGGGCTGGTCGCGCTGCGGCGCAGCGAAGCGCATTTCGCAGGCTCTCACCTGCTCGACCCGGAGACGGGCAACTACAACTGGCGGTATATTGACCAGTATTTACCCGGCACGGAGGTGGTACTGGTGACGCTGGTCGGGCGTGAGCAGGGCCTGAT
>JADZAD010000054.1 GCA_020852775.1 Anaerolineae bacterium | reverse complement strand
GGCGGGTGGCTCAGCAAGCATGCGGTCAGGCCTGGTCATCGGCTGCTTTCTTCTCCGCAGCTTCCCGCTCCTGCTGGGCAATGATCTCCAGCGGGTGCTGCATGTCCGGGATGGGGTGTCCGGTCAGCACCCAGAACGCCTGAACCGAGATTAGCGCCGTCAACGCCCCCGAGAGCAACAGAACAGGCCCGAACAGGGCCATCGCCAGCAGATTGAGCGTGAACAGGATCATGCCAGTCAGCACAATGTATAGTGGGTTCAGGCTGACAACGCGGAAGATTGACTGTACAAACACATCTTTCAGTGATAGTTCCGGGTTATCCAGCAGAGCCGGGAACAGAAAGGGCTGGCACATCCACCACATCACCAGCGCGTAGACCCCGATGATTGCGACGTAATTGAGGGCACGGTTCTCAAGCTGTACCCAGAACAGGATTGAGGCTGCGATCACCAGCAGTGCTACGAGGTTCAGATACCCCAGCGCCATGCTCCGCCAGAAGTATCTCAGGAACCCGGTTGTTACCGCCTTGAGAGGGCGTTCCTTCTCCTCAAATGGGTCGAGCAGCCCTTCTCTCACACCGTAGATGACACCTGCTCGGGCGGCAGGCCAGGTGACGAGCGGAAGCGTCAGTACCAGCCCCCAGAAGTTGACGCGCATCAGGTACCAGATACGTGAGATTAACTGGCGCAGGCTCAGGGTGAGCACACCGATCGGGTCAAGGGTGAACTTCTTCGTCTTCATAAGGGCTACTGTCCGGTTTCAGATAGGGAAGTGTCCTCTGCCAGTGCGGCAGGTTTGCCGCCGAAGAGGAAGTCCAGCTTACCACGGCGCACCTGTACCAGCCCGATGCCGAGTAGCATCGTTGCCATGCCCAGAATCTGGTGCAGTGCCAGATGCTCTCCCAGAATGGGCACCGCCAGGATCGCCGTCCAGATGATGCTGGTTGCGCCGAGGATACTGGCCTCATACGAGCGCAGCGTCCGCAGGATATGGTTCCACACCGTCAGCCCCAGCGCAGTGATGATCGTGCCCCGGTACAGGATAATCAGGGCGGTCTGAAGCGAGATCGTCTGGAGGGCAGGGATGTCCGCAATCAGTCCCGCGATGATTAGTGGTACGCCACCAATCGTCAGCGCCATCGTGGAGATGATGTTGTTGCTTAATTCGTTCCGGGTGACGATGCTCAACTTACGAGCCATGTTATTAGTGAACGCAATCGCTGTGATCCCGACCAGCAGGATCGCGATTCCGATAAGCTGCTCTACAGGTGGGATCTCCTGAAAGAAGATCCGCAGCCCCGCGATGGCAACCACCGCCCCCAGCAATTGAAAGACGTAAGGGTGTTCCCTGAGAATGAAGATACTCATCCCCATCGTGATGAAGCCGATGAAGTTTGAGAGGTAGGAGTTTGTCGTCACTGGCATCGTATTCAGGGCGAGGATGCCGGCAAATCCTCCTATCAGGAAGTTGCAGACCCCGATGGCGATCAGGTAACCCCAGACCTGCCGAGACATCTGTGGGATACGCTCACGCTTGATGGCGAAAGTGTAAATCCACATCGCTGTTAAACCGACACACAGGCCGGTCCATGTCATGGTGAAGGGCGAGATGCTGCTTAACGACAGTTTTGTCAGCACGCCTCCCAGCGACATCAGCACCAGGATTAACATGGTCTGTCCAATGGCGATCAGTCGTTCGCGGCTCATGTTTTACGTATTCCTTACTGGCCGGTCCGGTTGGGAACGGCCTGCTTCTTGCTGAAGAGCGTGCCGAGCCGCCCGATGCGCACCTGCACGAGTGCGATCCCGATGAGCATGAGTATCATGCCGATGACCTGGTGCAGGAGTGGACGTTCCCCCAGGATAGGGATCGCCAGCAGTGCCGTCCAGATGATGCCGGTGGCACCGAGGATGCTCGCTTCATACGACCGCAGCGTTCGCAGAACGTAATTCCATGCTGTCAGCCCGATCGCCATCCCGACAACCCCAGTGTATACCGCGAAGCCGAGGTTACCCCCCGAGCCGCTCTGCAGCGGCCACTGAGTAACGAGCCCGACAATGACGGTCAGGCTGCCGCCGATCAGCAGTGCCAGCGTGGAGAGAATGTTGTTGCTCAGGCTGCTGCTGATCTGGCTGAGTTTGCGGGCAGCGTTGTTCGTGAATGCTATGGCAAGGATCGCCATGCCCATGAGCAGGATGCCGGTCAGCTCGTCCGGGGTGGGGACGCTGCGGAAGTAGACTCTCAGCCCCGCGATGGCGATCCCCGCTCCAATGATCTGGAAGAGATACGGCGTCTCTCGCATGATGAAGATACTCAGCGCCATTGTTACGAACCCGATGAAGTTCATCAGGTAATTGTTTGTGATCGCCGGCAGATGCTCCAGCGCGAGGTTGATACCTACCTGCCCGATCGTGAAGTTGCCGACGCCAATCAGGGCAATATACAACCATTCCTGCCGCGTCAGTACCGGGATAGATTCCCGCCGGATTACGAAGGTGTACACACACATCGTGATCATGCCGATGCCGATGATCAGCGTAACATATGTCTCCGCGGGCATCGTAACTATCGCGTTACTCAGGGCAATCTTGCCCAGCACACCCCCCAGTGATAATGCAAAGACGATGGTTGCTGTCTGTGCGATCGCAATTGCGCGTTCACGCCCCATACGTTGTCCTGTCTTGCCGGGGTCCTTGCTCTTCAGCCGGGGCCCCAGCCGCTATTCCTTCCAGACTTCACCCTCGGCGAGGGCAGTATCCTGCTTCTTAATCCCGAAAAGGTGATCCATACGTCCTATCCGGACTTGTACCAGCGCGATCCCTGCTAGCATCATGGCCATTCCAATAATTTTGTTGATATCCAGGCTCTCACCCAGGATGGGGATCGCCAGCATGGCGGTCCAGATGATGGTTGTTGCGCCAAGAATACTGGCCTCATACGAACGCAGGGTTCTCAGGATGAAGTTCCAGACAGTCAGGCCCACAGCAATCGAAATAATGCCGGAGTACACCAGGATGCCCCAGTTGCCGATCCCGACAATGCGCGGTGGCCAGTCCAGCGCAAGCGAGATCGCAATCGCGATCCCGCCACCAATCATCAGGGCCAGTGTGGAAATAACGTTGTTGCTTAGCTCGTTATTCGTGATCTGGCTGAGTTTGCGGGCAACATTGTTCGTGATGGCGATAGCGACGATCGCAATGAACACCAGCAGGATACCGATCTGCTCACTGGCCGGCGGCGCTTCCTGGTAGAATACACGCAGCCCGCCAACAGCAAGCAAAGCCCCGATCAGTTGAAAGACGAACGGTGGCTCTCTCAGGATGAAGATGCTCAGTCCCATCGTCATGAAGCCGACGAAGTTGACAAGGTAGCTGTTCGTCGTGGCATCCATGCGTTCCAGTTCGAGTGGACGGAGCAGGCGGGAAATGGCGAAGTTGCCGACGCCGATGACGATGATATAGAACCACACCTTCTTGCTCATCCTCGGGATGCGCTCGCGCCGAATCACAAAGGTGTAGACGCCCATGGCGATAATCGCAACCAGGATCGGTACCCATACGAGCGCCCATACCGATATCGTTCCGATCGACATCTTCACCAGAATCGTATTCAGCGACTGAAGAATCAGCACGAAGATCGTCTGGGCAATTGCGGTCACTCGTTCGCGGGACATCATCGTGCCTGCCTTCCGGAGAGATGGGTAACGCGGTGTACTGCTTGCTCAGGGCTCTGTGGAGGGGCCGGGCTCGTCAGGGGGAAGAGAAGAACGAGCAGTCCGGCCCCTTCAGGAGAACATTACTGGCTGATGTCTTCCAGTTTAATCTGGCGGATGGACTTCTGGCGGAACACCAGTACCGCTACGCCGACCACGATCGGCAGGAGGCTCATAGCATAGAGGGGGCCTGACTGGTTGGTCGCCAGTGCGCGGATCTCCCGTTCACTACCGGGGACAACCTCACCCTCATCATCAACTAGGTAGACAGTATAGCGGACACCTGGGCGCATTTTGACCTCAAAGCCACCAAAACTGCTGGCATCGTGAATGGCCGGATCGAATACAACGATGTCATAACCGCGTGAACCGATACGCTGCTCAACTTTGTAGGATGTGAGGGGAATATCGGTTACGGTTCGCCCGTCGATCATCCGCAGCGTGCGTGAGAAGTTTGGCCCCTCGGATTTCCATGTCCAGCGGTCCGCGCGGGCGGCCTCGTTCTGCGGGTTGATCATCCGCCCGTATGATCGCTCGTTGTATTCGCTTGACTCATAAGGTTGAAGGTAGATCGTAGTATCCGGCTGAACGTAGATCACGCTGATGGGGTTATCCGACTGAAGCGGAACCGTCCAGCGTGAGGCCGGGATCAGCTTGTAGGCGATAGCTTCACGTCGGGCTGAGAACACGACCAGCCGCTTTTCGCTGTTAGGCTGGACGCTTCCGTCTGGCAGCACCACCCGAATCTGGTAGGTTCCCGGCGCCAGGTCAAGGATAAAACCATCGGTCGGCTCGGTCACCTTAATCGTTGGCGGAGAAGGATTAACAGGCTGCGGCGGGACAACCTCATCCGGGACACCGCCCATGCCATACTGCTTGATCAGGTCCATCATCTCGGCCCGCCACTCGTCATCAAGCCGCGAGTACTCAAGCAGATCGCGCTGGTACTGGCTCTGGGTTGCCTGCCATGCCGCATAGGCCGCAATGGCCTCATCACCCCGGTACAACTCCAGTGTGTTAACCGGGTCGTCAGAATCGGACTTGGTGACGAACGGTTCCAGTTCTACCGTCTGGACGAGTTGCCCGTTCTGCAGGACTTCGAGCGACCCCTCGACGAGTTCGTTCAGGCGTCGGAAGTCAGCGAGATACTCATTAGTAAGCGGCCAGTAGAAGATGTAAGTCTTTCGCGGGGCGATGATGTTTTCCTGCCCGGCCAGCAGATAGATTGTGTCTGACACCGGTGGTACGGTGCCTGCGCCGTACTGCATACCGTCAAAGTAGGTTGTGGTGTAGACAAACGTCTGTGTGGCACTCCGGAACGATTCTGAACTCGGTTGTGCTGTGGGGGTAGGTTCAGGCAGCCCTCCGTCATCATCCTGCGCGAGCGCGATACCGGGTAGGATGATCGACAGGATCAGCAGCCCCAGCGCGGTGGCACGCAGGGCTCTGCGGTGGAATTGTGAAACAGGGCGTAGAGACATAGGGTTAACCTCTGGCTCCCTTCTTGCGGAGCACCAGGATGCTGATTACCAGCATAATCACGGTCTGGATAATAGTGATGCCGACATGGAACAGATACGATGGAACAACCCCCTGTGCCAGCGCATCCATGCCAAGCTGAAGCTGCGCGTAAGGTGAGATCCAGCGCACGACACTGTTGATGACACCCAGTGCGGTACGGATCACCAGCACCGGGTCAGTAAGGGTGGCGTTCTCCGGTATCTGGATCGCGGTGGTGACAACCACGTCGGCGATCTGCAGGCCGACCAGCACCAGCACGGTCACAATAAACGCGATCAGGGCTGAACGGGCTTTCCCGCCGATCATGGCGACCATCAGGCCAAACGCGATAACGGCGCTGGCCACAAAAATCGAGGTCAGCAGCACAAATACCGTGTCCAGCGAGAATGCAATGTTCAGCAGCCAGGTGATCACGTTCGTCCAGACCAGCACGATCAGGCTGACAACTGCGTAGACCTTGACCTGTGCCAGGAACTTCCCCAGCACAAAGGAGGCTTCGTCAACCGGGCCGTAGAACAGCACTTCCAGTGTGCCCAGATCGCGCTCGCGTGAAGCTGAAAGGGCTGAGGTCAGTGCGATATAGATCGACACGAGCGCTGTGCACAGGAAGATCGCGGCGAATGAAAGCGGCTGCAGCGCAACCAGAGCATCGTTCTGGTCAGTTGACCTCACCGTGTTGTTCAGCGCAAGCGCCGCTGAGAACAGGGCAACGGCGACAGTGATATAGATGCCGATACTGAAGAAAGTTGCCTGGCTGTTGCGCTTTTCAATCGTCCGGATGGCCCGCCACCGGTGCTGCCAGTTTCTGACGACCGATGAAAGATTAGTGGCCATGCTGTTCTCCTGCAAACCGGCTGATGTGTGACTCGGTGATAATAACAAAGGCTTCTTCAAGGCTGGCCTGCACGGTGCGCATCCCCTGGATGATCCCACCGCTTTCTGCGATCACGCGGCCCAGTTCCGCCCGGTAATCCTGCTCGTCACTGGTGTATACCGAGAGCCTGCCACCGTCATTGTGGACCCGTGTGACGAAAGGGAGTCCTTCAAGTGCCGGGATCAGGCCGTCCTTCACCTCGACGATCTCTACTTCGACGTGCCGCTCGCCTCCAACCCGCTCACGGATGTTGTCCATGGTGTCCTCGACCAGCAGCCTGCCTTTGGCGATGATCCCGACCCGGTTGACGGTGCGCTCAACCTCTGAGAGGATGTGCGAGCAGATCAGGATCGTTTTGCCTTCAGCGAGCGTTTCTTCGAGGACTTCACGTACCTGGATGATGCCATAGGGATCGAGGCCGGACACCGGTTCATCCATCATCAGTACATCAGGCGAATGCATCAGGGCACGGGCAAGGCCCAGCTTGCGCTTCATACCGGTAGAGTATGCCCCGACGAGCGCATCCTTGAAGTCCCACAGGGTCAGGCGATCCAGCAGATACTCCGCGCGCGTGTCGGCGTTTTCTACTCTGTAGAGTTCGCCGAAGAACTGCAGATACTCCCACGCTGTCATCTCGTTGTAGAAGCTGAGGTACTCAGCCACTACGCCGATGCGCCGCTTGATCTCAAATGGGTTCGATTGCAGCGTTTCGCCAAACAGCCGGACTTCCCCGGATGTCGGCTGGAGGATGCCCAGCAGCATTGAGATAGTTGTAGTCTTGCCTGCGCCGTTCGGGCCAAGAAAGCCGTAAATTTCCCCCGGAGCAATATCCAGAGTTACCCCATCAACTGCGGTGAAATTACCGAACTTCTTGACGAGGTTTCGTGCCTGTATGACAGGGCCTGCCATAAACCGATCTCCAGAAACAGGTGGTAGTTGAACGTCCCGGACTCCTTGGCGGCGATTGCCGTGTCCGGGGCCTGTAAATCAGAGCTTCTCGCTCCTGTCGAGGGCCTGTTCCAGCAGTTGCTGTGCTTCCTGCTGGAGTTCCTTCGTCATAGGCGGTAAGCCGTAGCGCCGGACCAGGAATACCGCGGAGACGCCACCGTAAGTTGCGGCAATCCGCCCATCCCGGTGCTCAACCCAGCCGACAAAAGCACCGCCTCCGTAGCAGTTGCCAGCTCCGGTTGGGTCAACAACCTCGGTCGGAACGGCCGGAATATGCCACATGCAGTCGGTGACGTTGTCCCATACGTATGATCCCTGTGCGCCGTGGCGCACCGTGACCAGCGATGGGCCCAGTTTTGACCAGTGCTTAAGCACCTTCAGGGGATCATCACTCCCTGCGATGCCGCTCGCGGATGGCCAGTCCGGGCTGGCAGTATCGGCGTACCGCAACAGGCTGATGATCTCGTCCCTGTTCTTCCATGTACGGTGGTTGATCAGGGGCTCCAGCGAAAATACCGCCCCCTTTTCCTTCAGCGCGAGCGCGGAATGTACCATCGGTTCATTGTTGAACTCAGTGATCAGATGGATCCCGCGGGGCTGCTGATAGGCTTCCGGCAGGGCGATCTCCTGCGCCAGAAGACGGCTCCAGTCGTCCATGCTGGTGAGCATGAAGTTGTCTTTCATGTACTGGTTTTCGTCAT
>JADZAD010000053.1 GCA_020852775.1 Anaerolineae bacterium | reverse complement strand
GCCATCGCACTGACCGTTCTGTTCGGTATGGTCTTCGGGCTGGCCTATTTCGGCCTGAGCCAGCTTTCACGCAACCTGGCGCTGGCACGTGTCGAAGAAGACCTTACGATCACACTGGAGGGCGGGCGCAAAGGTGTCAATACCGCCGATCTCGAATCGCTCATCACTGAGCTGCGTGAGGCTGCCCGCGCCCGTGCGGAGACTGACGGCATATCGCTGGATGAAGCCTATGCCGCGATCGCGCCTGAGTACGAGAACGATCCGCGCTATATCCGACTGATGGACTGGCTTACCCAGATCAATGAAATTGAGAGCCGGGCCTGGCCGTATGTCTACTTCCCGGAAGACGAGACAAACTCGTTTGTCGCCGTAGGTGACCTGTGGAACCGCACGGAATTTGCCGCCGACAAGGCTTACCCATTCCTCGACTACAACATCAGTACCAAGGGCATCATCACCCAGGGGTTCAAACAGATGACGCGCCACCCGGATAACCGCATCATGGACGAGGACGGCCTCGGCTATGATGATGATTTCGGTAATGATTGGATGTCCGCGTATGCGCCTATTGTTGACGCCGGCGGCACACCGATCGCGGCGATGGGCGTCGATTTTCGTGGTGAGTACGTGGCGGAAGTCACCCGTGCGGTGCAGCGGCAGGTGCTGCTGTACTTCGGTATTGGCTACCTCGTCTTCCTGATCTTCGTCGTCGGGGCATCATTCCAGTTCACCCAGCCTATTCGCAGGCTTGCAAGCGCTGCGGAGCGCATCGGCGAGGGCGATTACCAGCAGGACATCAGCGGACTTTCAGTCGGACCGGGCAAGGACGAGATCAGTACCCTCGCAGAAGTGTTTGACATCATGATTGGCAAGGTTTATCAGCGCGAGCAGACGCTGAAGAAGCAGGTTCAGGACCTGCAGATCATGATTGATGAGCAGAAGAAAGCCGCCCAGGTCGCCGAGATCGTCGAGAGCGACTTCTTCCGCGATCTGCAGAGCAAGGCCCGCTCAATGCGCAAGCGTGCCAGCACCACCAACCGGGATAATCCGGTTGAGGAATAGTGCCGTCCGGGCACCAGAAGGTAGACAATGTGTTCGTGAAGGCTGAGATTCGTCCATCCGCCATCGACCGTGAAGGCGTCTTCGCGCTGGAGCCCATCGCAAAGGGCAAGGTGCTGTCGATCTGGCGCAATATCACGATCCATACCGAGGATGAATACAACACCCGTGCAGGGGATAAGGCTTTCCGCCGGAACGCTGTACGGGTGGTCGGTGGGTATTACGGCTACCAGGAAGGCGGCACTATCCCGGAGGATTTCATCAACCACTCCTCCGATCGTCCCAACGTCCACTATCATATGGGTGTGCTCTTCGCCCTGCGAGACATCAGGCCCGGCGAGGAACTCCTGCTGGACTATAACTTCTATTTCAACCTGCGTGAAGGCTTTCTCGACGTTACTTCCGGCAGGCAGGTGACAGGCCTGACGCCACGCGAATGCCTGCTGCGTTCCTGCCAGATCCTCACTGATCTCCTCAGCGACCCCGACCTCGCAGACTGGGACGGCACGTAGTGGAAGGCCGGCCCGGCCATCCCGATCCCGATGTTTATATGAATGTTAAATCGGCATCCGATACCCTTGACCCCATTATAGGCTGAGGGTATAGTACCCATTATTGTGATGAGGCAGTTGGCCCCGGTCAACTGCCTTTCTTAATTCAATCGGGACTAGCAGAAAAGAAGCTCTTACACCCTATGGCCACTGATGCAACACATGGAAGCCGACTTTCCATCCCGCGCCTGCTGCTTGGCAAGCCGCTGGCGACCCGCGACCTGGCCCACCAGACGGTCAACAAACGTGTTGGCCTCGCGGTTTTCGCCTCCGATGCGATTTCCTCCACGGCCTACGCGACACAGGAAATCCTGGTGATCCTGGCCCTGGCGGGGACTGCCTTCTTCGGCATCTCCATTCCGATCGCGATCGCAATCGGAATCCTGCTGGTCATCGTCACTATCTCCTACCGCCAGACGATCTTCGCCTACCCCAACGGCGGTGGCGCCTACATCGTCGCGCGGGACAACCTCGGCGAAGTTCCGGCCCAGGTCGCCGGTGCAGCCTTGCTGACCGATTACATCCTGACCGTCGCCGTCAGTATCAGCTCGGGCGTGGCACAGATCGTCTCAGCATTCCCGGTGCTGTTCCCGTTCCGCGTCTACATCATTCTCGCCGTGATTGCGTTCATCACTATCGTAAACCTGCGTGGTGTCAAGGAAAGCGGCACTATTTTTGCCATCCCTACCTACTTCTTTGTTGTGATGATGTTCATCACGCTCGGCATCGGAGCGTACCGCTACCTGACGGGCACACTAGGCACGGTGACGGGTGTTGAATTCGAGACAACCGGGTTGGGAATGCTGACTGTCTTTCTTGTGCTGCGCGCCTTCTCCAGCGGCTGTACGGCGCTGACGGGTATCGAGGCGATCTCGAACGGCATCACCGCCTTCAAAGAGCCGCGCAGCCGCAACGCCGCCATCACACTTACCTGGATGAGCAGTATTCTGATTGTGCTGTTTATCGGCATCACACTGGTGGGGCACCAGATTGGTGCTCTGCCCAGTGAACGCGAAACCGTGATCTCCCAGCTTGCCCGCACTGTCTACGGCGGCAGCGGAATCTTCTACCTGTTTACAGTCATCGGAACCACGCTGATCCTGCTGATGGCCGCTAACACCAGCTATGCTGATTTTCCGCGGCTGGCCGCTCTGCACGCAGGCGACGGCTTCCTTCCGCGCCAGCTCACCTATCGCGGCAACCGGCTTGTCTTTTCGTGGGGCATCATGGTGCTCGCAGTCATGGCCTCGATCCTCGTGATCATTGCCAATGGAAGCATCTCTGCACTGATCCCACTCTACGCGATCGGCGTGTTCCTGAGCTTCACCATGTCGCAGACCGGCATGGTCGTCCATCTGTGGAGGCTGCGGCACCTCAAGCCGGGAGAGAGCATCGAAGGGCACGAGACCACATTGCACTACGACCGCTTCTGGTGGCTCAAGATGGGCATCAGTGCTTTTGGGGCGATGTGTACTGCAGTGGTGATGGTGGTGTTCGCCGTGACAAAGTTCATGGACGGGGCGTGGTTCATCGTGGTCCTGATCCCCACCCTGGTGCTTGGTTTCTTCCGCATCCACCGGCACT
>JADZAD010000052.1 GCA_020852775.1 Anaerolineae bacterium | reverse complement strand
CGTGTTTGCCCATCTTCAGTTCGAGGTCAGCAACAATCGAACACAGGTTGGCGTTACCACAGCGCTCACCGTACCCGTTGATTGTGCCCTGGACGTGGGTCGCGCCCATGCGTACCCCGGCCAGCGTATTCGCCACCGCACACTCTCCGTCGTTGTGCGTGTGCATACCGAAGGGGTGATCCCCGATCGCCTCGCGCACCGTGCGAACGATTTCCTCGACCTCCCACGGCATCGAGCCGCCGTTGGTATCACACAGCACAACCCGTTCCGCGCCCCCGCGGATTGCTGCCCTGAGCGTTTCAATTGAGTAGGCCGGATCGAGCTTGTAGCCATCGAAGAAATGTTCAGCGTCGTAGATCACACGCCGACCGTTAGCGACGAGATGCGCCAGGCTGATTTCGATGATACGCAGGTTTTCATCCAGCGTAGTACGCAGCACATCGATGACATGCAGCGTCGAGGTCTTGCCGACGACCGTACAGTACGGCGTCTGCGCGTCAAGCAGCGCCTTGATGTTCTCATCGCCATCCGGCTCTGAGCCTACGCGGCAGGTCGAGCCGAAGGCGGCGATATAGGCATGTTGCCACTGCATATCCTTCGCCCGGTCAAAGAACTCCGCGTCTTTAGGGTTCGACCCCGGCCAGCCACCTTCGATATACGTCACGCCGAGATCGTCAAGCCGGCGGGCGATCCTGATCTTGTCCTCGATCGAGAGGGAGATACCTTCACGCTGGGTACCGTCACGCAGGGTCGTATCGTAGACCTGTACGACATCGGCACCGGAAAGCAGCTTAGACATGCTGTACCTCCTCATATGCTTTGATCTGCTCCTCAAACGTGAGCAGGTAGCCCAGTTGATCAACCCCACGCAGCAGGCAGTTGCGGGCGAAGGCGTCGATCGGGAAGGTGATCGACTGGCCGCCCGGCAGCGTCAGCGACTGAGATTCAAGATCGATGGTCAGTTCCGCGTCTGGCACTTCTTCAAGCAGATCGATCAGCGTGGCATGTGTCTCCGCGTCCACCACGATCGGCAGCAGCCCATTTTTGAGCGAGTTATTGCGGAAGATATCGGCAAATGAAGTGGAGATGACTGCCTGGAAGCCGTAAGCCGTCAGCGCCCAGGGCGCATGCTCCCGCGAGGAACCGCAGCCGAAGTTATCCCCCGCGAGCAGGATCTTTGCTCCGGCATACGTCGGGGTATTCAGGACGAAATCCGCACGCGGCGTCGCCCCCTCGGCGGCATCCACGCTGGGGATCGTCTCCTGGTAGCGCCAGTCACAGAACAGCACCTTGCCCAGCCCGTTCTTGTCTGTCACTTTCAGGAAGCGTGCCGGGATGATTTGGTCGGTGTCAATGTCGTTCACCAGCAGCGGCATCGCGCGGGCGGTCAGTGTCGTGAATTGTGCCATATCTTTCTTCTCTCCTTATCGCTATCGACGCATCGGCCTCGCAGATGCGTCTGTTCAACAAAAACCGGGCAGCGGAGGCTCTCCGCAGGCCCGGCTTCGGGGTCGGCAGGTTGTTCAGCACCCGCCGACCCTAGTTAATGGCGATGTTCTCCGTCAGCAGTGTGCGGACATCGGTCACTGTTCCGCTGACCGCCGCAGCGACCGCCGTCAGCGGTGAGGCAAGGAAGGTGCGTCCGCCCTTACCCTGCCGCCCTTCAAAGTTACGGTTGCTGGTACTGACGGCGTACTGTCCCGGCTCAAGCTGGTCACCGTTCATGGCAATGCACATCGAGCAGCCCGCTTCGCGCCATTCAGCGCCCGCCTCGCGAAAAATCACGTCCAGCCCCTCGGCCTCAGCCTGCCGCTTGACCTGCTGCGAGCCTGGCACGACCAGCATCCGGACGCTGTCTGCGACGCGCTTGCCTTTGATCAGGCTGGCCGCGAGGCGCAGGTCAGAGATACGCGAATTGGTACACGAACCAAGAAAGACCACATCGACCTTATGGCCCAGCAGCGGTTTGCCCGGTTCGATGTCCATATAGGCCAGCGCCTTCTCCAGCGCGAGCTTCTCCAGCGGGTCAGAAACCTGCGCCGGGTCAGGCACCGGGCTGGTGATCGAGATGCCCATGCCGGGGTTGGTGCCATAGGTGATCATCGGCTCCAGGCTGGAGGCATCGATCACGATCTCAGCATCGTAAGTCGCGCCTTCGTCAGTCGGGAGAGTCTTCCAGTAAGCAAGCGCTTTATCCCACGCCGCGCCCTTAGGCGCGTACTCGCGCCCGGCGACGTACTCAAAGGTCTTGTCATCCGGCGCGACCATCCCGGCACGCGCACCACCCTCGATCGACATGTTGCAGATCGTCATGCGCTCTTCCATCGAGAGCGCTCGGATCGCCTCGCCCCGGTATTCAAAGACGTAGCCGGTGCCACCGCCCACGCCGATCTTCGCGATTACGGCGAGGATGATGTCCTTCGCGGAAACGCCCGGCCCCAGCCGGCCATAGACGGTGATTGCCATCGTCTTCGGCTTGTACTGGAGCAGACACTGGCTGGCGAGGACATGCTCGACCTCGCTCGTGCCGATACCGAAGGCCAGCGCGCCGAACGCACCGTGCGTCGAAGTGTGGCTGTCGCCGCACACGATCGTCATGCCGGGCTGGGTCAGGCCGAGTTCCGGGCCGATTACATGGACGATACCCTGCTGTGCCGAGCCACGTTCGTACAGCCGGATGCCGAACTCTTCGGCGTTCTTCTTCATGAAGTCAAGCTGCGCGGCAGCCAGCGCGTCAGCGATCGGGACGCTGAGCGGCGTGGTCGGCGTGGAATGGTCCATCGTTGCCACGGTGCGGTCAGGCCGCCGGACTTTCAACCCACGCTGGCGCAGGCCGGTAAAGGCCTGGGGTGAGGTCACTTCGTGGACGAGATGCAGGTCGATATATAGCACCGCCGGGGATTCCGGCTCCTGCAGGACGACGTGCTGATCCCATACCTTTTCGAACAGGGTACGGGGCTTGTTCAATGCTGCTGCCATACTAGTTTACGGCCTCCTCAGTCATTTCCTCTGGCGTATGGTCGTCTCCACCCTCAAAGCCGTAGGCGGCAATCATCTTGTTCAGGGCGGAGAGGTAGGCCCTGGCGCTGGAGACGATGATGTCCGTATCCGCGCCGTGCCCACCGAAGGTACGAGGGACGGAGGTCTCCGATTGCGGATTGACAACCCCTGCGTCATTTCCCTCGTAGTGAATACGTACCGTGACCTCACCGAGGGCATCGATACCCTCGGTGACCGCGTTGACACCGAACTCCAGCAGTGTCACCGGCTGGGCGACGATCAGGTCGATCGCCTTGTAGACGGCATCCACCGGGCCGGTCCCGACCGCGGCGACTACTTCAATCGACTTATCCGGCTTACGCAGGCGAACGGTAGCGGTGGGCAGGCCCATCGTCCCGCAGGCTACCTGCAAGCCATCCAGCGCGTAGAACTCCTGCGGCTTGAAGATCTCGTCTGCGATCAACGCGGCGAGATCGGCATCGGTGATGACCTTCTTCTTGTCAGCCAGCCGCTTGAAACGCTCAAAGGCCTTGTTCAGGTCTTCCTCCGCCAGACCGCCGTAGCCGAGTTCCGCCAGGCGCTTGCGGAAGGCGTGCCGCCCGGAGTGCTTGCCCAGCACCAGCCGCGTCGTCACGCCGACCATCTCCGGCTGCATGATCTCGTATGTTTCCTGGTGCTTGAGCATGCCGTCCTGGTGGATTCCCGCCTCATGCGCAAAGGCGTTCGCGCCGACAATCGCCTTGTTCGGCTGGACGACGATGCCGGTGTAGTTGCTCACCATCTTGCTGACGCGCATGATCTGCGTTGTATCGATGCCGGTAGCCAGGCCAAACATCGGGCGGCGTGTGTGCAATGCCATCACTACCTCTTCCAGAGAGGTGTTCCCGGCCCGCTCACCGATCCCGTTGATCGTCACCTCAACCTGCCGCGCCCCGGAGCGTACCCCGGCCAGTGTATTGGCCGTAGCCAGCCCGAGGTCGTTATGGCAATGTACGGAGATGACGCAGTCCGCGATGCCGGGGGTATGCCTCCCGATCCCGGCAATCAGTGCCCCGAACTCATCCGGGGTAGTGTAGCCAACCGTGTCGGGGATGTTCAGCGTCGTCGCCCCGGCCTTGATCGCCTCCGCCAGCACCACGTACAGGAACTCCGGGTCGCTGCGGCCTGCGTCTTCCGGGCTGAACTCGATGTCACCGCACAGGCTACGCGCATACGAGACCATCTCGATCACACGCTCAACGACCTGCTCCGGGTCCATCTTGAGCTTGTACTTCATGTGAATCTCGGAGGTCGCCAGGAACGTATGAATACGCGGGTGGGCAGCCCCCTTGATCGCGTTCCACGAGGCGTCGATGTCGTGCGGTGTGGCACGCGCCAGCCCGCAGATCACCGGCGGACGCCCATGCGGGCCGGGAATGTGCCCGACTTCCTCCGCGATACGCTTGACAGCCTCGAAGTCATCCGGAGAGGCGGCCGGGAAGCCCGCCTCCATGATATCCACGCCAAGCCGGGTCAGGGCACGGGCAACTTCGAGCTTCTCTGCGGAGGTAAGGGTTGCGCCAGGCGACTGCTCGCCGTCGCGCAGGGTGGTATCGAATACACGTACATAGTTGGGGTCATGCCATTGATCTGCCATCAGATCGCCTCTCCTCCTCGGCGTCCTACGAAGCTGCCCGGCTCCGGGCTACTCGCCGGGCTTGATCTCAATCGGATTTACGAACGGCATCATCGCGCGCAGGCGGGCGCCAACTTCCTCGATCATGTGGTCCTGCTCACGGCGGCGTGTCTCATTAAAGACCGGGCGGCCCTTCTCGTTCTCTTCGATCCACCTGCGGGCAAAGGTGCCGTCCTGAATCTCGTTGAGCACCTTCTGCATTTCACCCTGCACTTCTTCGCTGATGATACGCGGGCCTGAGACATAGTCACCGTGCTCGGCGGTATCGCTGACGGAGTAGCGCATATAGTTAATACCGCCGCGGTACATCAGGTCAACAATCAGCTTGAGCTCATGCATGCACTCAAAATAGGCG
>JADZAD010000051.1 GCA_020852775.1 Anaerolineae bacterium | reverse complement strand
GGCGTCGAAGGGATCACGAAGAGCCTTGGGCTGGAAGTCGCTCAGTATGGCATTCGGGTCAACGCGATCTGCCCCGGTATCATCCAGACGGCGTTGAGCTTTGAACAGCAGACCAGCGACCCAGCCCAGTGGCAGGCCTTCTTCGGGCGCTTCGCCAACCGCATCCCGCTGAGGCGGGTCGGGCAGCCGGAGGATGTGGCGGCGGCGGTAGCCTTCCTCGCGTCGGACGATGCGCGCCATATCACCGGCACAGTACTGCTGATTGACGGTGGGCAGACGCTGCAAAGCTGGAGCAACGCACCGGATAGCGACTCCTACCCCTGGACCCTTGGGCGGCTCCCATAGCGCCCGGCACACAGAAAGTACAGAAGCATGGCAACCAGGATACTGTTTGATGGCGACCCCGGCATCGATGATGCCATGGCGCTGTTCTTCGGACTGCTGCACCCGGAACTGGATTTCGTCGGGATTACCACGGTCTTCGGCAACACCACGGTCGAGTTCGCCACGCGGAACACGTTGCAAATCCTTGAGGCGGCTAACCGCACGGATGTCCCGGTGGTGATGGGGGCGAGCCATCCGCTGCTGAAGCCTCTCGCACCGCGCTGGGGCCGGATCCACGGGGCGGACGGACTGGGTAACCAGTCGCACCTCTATCCCACCCCGACCACCAGGCCGCTGGATGTAGCCGCCGCGACCTTCATCGTGGAGACGGTGATGGCAAACCCAGGCGAGGTCACGCTGGTGCCCGTCGGGCGCATGACGAACCTGGCGCTGGCCCTGCGGCTTGAGCCGCGCATCGTGGAGAACGTGAAGGAAGTGGTGGTGATGGGTGGCGCGGCGTTCGTGCCGGGAAACGCCTCGCCGGTCGCAGAGGCCAATATCCGGGAGGACGCCCATGCCTCGAATATCGTGTTCAGCGCAGGCTGGCCGCTGGTCATGGTCGGGCTGGACGTGACGATGAAGGTCCCGATGACCCCGGCGTACATCAACTCGATAGCTGAGATCGGCAGGCCCGAGACAGACTTCATCGCGAAGATCGCACCCTTCTACCAGCAGGCATACGCCCAGTTCCACAACTCCGATGGAACGATCTACTGTCATGACGCTTATGCGCTGGCGTACATCCTGAACCCCGGCCTGTTCGGCATCACACGTGTGCCGGTCTATGTTGAGACCGAAGGGTTATGCGCGGGCTTCACGGTTCCGGATACGCGCAACCGCTGGGAAAGCGACTCGGTCGAGATCGGCATCTGCACCTCGGTTGATGCGGACGGTGTGCTGGATCTCTACCGGGATACCCTGAAAGGCTGACCCGCTCTACACGAAAGAGGAGAGCATCATGGTACGCAAGATTATCTTTGATACGGATACGGGTGTTGACGACACAATGGCGTTGTTCTTCGGGCTGGCGTCACCGGAACTCGAATTCGTCGGCATCACCACGGTGTACGGCAACACGGACATCGACCAGTGCACGCTGAACTCGCTCCGGGTGATCGAAGAGGCCGGCAAGCCGGACATCCCGGTTGCCAGGGGCACGGGCCATCCGCTCGTCGTCGAGACGACGCTTGGCGGACGCGCTGCCCATCATGTTGATGGCCTTGGCGGCGCGGGTCACAAGTTCGGCCCGCCGAAGGGCAAGCCGATCAAGGCCAGCGCCGCGCAGTTCATCGTCGATATGGTAATGGCGAGCCCGGGTGAAATCACACTCGTGCCCGTGGGCCCGCTGACCAACATCGCGCTGGCCCTGCGGCTTGAACCGCGCATCGTGGAGAACGTGAAGGAAGTGATCATCATGGGTGGTGGCATCACGCTGGGGAACGTCACCCCGGTCGCGGAGGCCAACATCCACAATGACCCACATGCCGCGAATATCGTGTTCAGCGCAGGCTGGCCGCTCACGATGGTCGGGCTGGACGCCACCGAGCAGGTGATCATGGACCCGGATTACCTGAATGCGCTCTACGGCATCGGCAACAAGGCGGCTAACTTTATCAGGGAGATCGTGCCGTTCTATCAGGGTGTCTTCCAGCATCCGAAGTACCGGGGCGGCATCTGCGTACATGACTCCTCGGCGATCGCCTGCGCGATCGACAAGAGCCTGTTCACGATCGAGCGGATGCCGGTGTACGTCGAGACGGAAGGGCACTGCAAAGGTTTCACCGTACCGGATCGCTACAAAAGGTGGGAGGATTCCACGGAGATTGACGTGTGCGTAGGCGTTGATTCCGAGCGCTATCTCAAGCTCTATCGTGAGCGTATCAGCACGTACCAGTAGGAGGAGCACACATGCCTCAGAAAATTATCATCGACGCCGACCCCGGCGTGGATGACATCTTCACCATTTTCTTCGCGCTGCAATCGCCTGAACTTGAGGTGCTGGGGATCAGCGCAGTCTTCGGGAACGGTGGTGTGCAGAATACCACTTACAACGCGATCCGGGTGGTAGAAACCGCTGGCATACCGGACATCCCGGTGGCGATGGGCGCGGAACGCCCTCTGATCATCAAGCCTCGCTTCGGCGGCGGTGCGGGCGTCCACGGCGCGGACGGGCTGGGCAACGCGGGTGACCGCCTGCCACAGCCGAAGGGTAAGCCCGTCGACAGGCGCGCGGCGCAGTTCATTATCGACACGGTGATGGCGCACCCCGGCGAGGTGTATATCACACCGCTGGGCCCGCTGACCAACGTTGCGCTGGCAGCCTTGATCGAGCCGCGGATCGTCGGGAAGGTCAAGGGGATCTCGCTGATGGGCGGGGCCGCGTTCTCCGGCGGAAATATCACCGCAGTAGCGGAAGCGAACATTCGCAACGATCCACATGCGGCCCATATCGTCTTTAGCGCCGGCTGGCCGGTGACAATGGCGGGATGGGATGTAAATGCCGAGTTCATGCTCAACCAGAAGTACATGGATCACCTGACCGCGCTCAACAACCCGGCATCGAACTTCCTCAGGGAGATCTACCCCTGCCTGCGGGACGCACTCCAGCTTCCGGAAGAGTCGATCGATCTGCCTGACCTGCTGGCAGTAGCCTACCTGGTTGACCCCACGCTGTTCACGGTCGAACGCTACCCGGTCTACGTCGAAACCGAAGGCTACGCAGCAGGGCAGACCATCGCCGACCGCCGCCGCCGCCCGCGTGAGACACCGGGTTACGTCTTTACCGACACCGACATCCTGATGCACGTAGACGCGGAGCGCCTGCGAAAGCTGTACTACGAACGCATCGCCAAATACAGTTAGGAGCCGCTATGCCACAGAAGATGATCATTGACGTAGACACCGGGAATGATGATGCCGTCGCTATCCTGATGGCGGGCCATCACCCGGCGATCGACCTGGTAGCGATTACCGTCACTCATGGTAACGCCCCGCATGAGATCACCCTGCCCAACACGCTCAAGGTGGTATCGTCAGGGGCGTTGCAGCACGTTCCGGTCTACCCGGGCGCTGTCGTAGCCCTGACCGGCGATCCGAACCCGTCAACCGGGCTGAACGGGAGGGTTCTCCCCCTGCCCGAACCGACCGTCGCAGCACAGCCGCAGCATGCCGTGGACTTCCTGCGTGACTACTACAACGGCCCGGACGGCCCGGACACGATCTATGCTCCGATCGGGCCGCTGACGAACCTGGCCCTCGCGCTGCGGCTTGACCCCGGGCTGGCGAAGCGCATCCCGCGGATCGTGACGATGGGCGGCGCCTACCTCGAAGGTAATACAACGCCGTCCGCCGAGTTCAACATCCTGGCCGACCCGGAAGGGGCGAAGGTTGTCTACAACGCCGGCATCCCGATTCTGATGGTCGGACTGGAAGTTACCAAACAGGCGCTGGTCACCCCGGCGGATGTGGAAATGCTCCGCTCGCTTGATACTCCGCAGGCGAAGGTCTCAGCGGAAGTCATGCTGGACGAAATCCTGTGGACGATCCGGGAGTACGGCTGGGAAGGCGGCCAAATCTTCGATGCCTGCACCGTCGCCGAGATCATCGAGCCAGGGTTGATCGAGACCCAGCCGATGTGGGTCGATGTCGAGGTGAACGGCGATCTGACACGCGGCCGCACCGTCGCGGACATCTCCGGGCGCTCGAAACGCCAGCCGAATGTGGACGCAGGCACAGGGATCAACCGGAAGCGGTTCATTGAGATCATGGCTGAGGCGCTGGGCGCCGGCTGACCATCTGACAAGCAGGCCGGAGAGACAACTCCGGCCTGCCTCTTTACCACGGTTGTTTTATTGCACAGGCGGGCTATAATGACGATGTAGTCTGTCCGCTTCACCACTTCATGCCTGCTACCCGCTGAATTAAGAGTACTTTCCCGGCAGCATGCCTACCACACCCGGTGGGGTTCGGCTGCCTACTCTTTACCCGACCGCACACATAATAATGCCGCCCGGCCCTGACCGGGATACCCCGGCCAGGAAAGCCAGCCAAGCATGTCCGGCCCCCTAACCTCAGCTGCATACTCTCCTGAGGCCCTGCGCAGGCGCGATCTGCGGCTGGTAAGAGGGCTGTACTTCTTCTTTTACGCAGGCTTCGGCCTGATGATCACGTATCTGAACGTGTATTACCGTGAGGTCGGGCTCAGTGGAACGCAGATCGGGGTGCTGAACGCGACCACTGCGCTGGTTGTGGCGGTATCAGGCCCGATGTGGGGAATGATCAGCGATCGCTTCGGCTCCAACCGGGCATTGATCATCACTACTACCGGTGCGATCGTTGGTGGGGTCTGGTTCATTACGGCAGAGGGTTTCCTCCCGCTGATTGCGGCCACCCTGTGGTATTCATTCTTCACACAGCCGCTCAATACGCTGCTGGCCGGGGTCACGATGCATCTGCTGCACGATGAGCCGGAACGCTTCAGCCGGCAGCGTATCTGGGGGTCACTTTCGTTCATCATATTCACGTGGACTTTCGGGCAGGTCTTTAACCAGACCGGGTTGGGGGCGATGTTCTATGTGTATATGGCGATGCTGGGGGTGATGCTCGCTATCGTCTTCTTTCTCAGTCCCCAGCACAGTAAACTGAAGACTCCTCTGCGAGAAGGCCTGGGGAGGCTTATCCGGCAGCGAGATTGGGCTGTCTTCATGGCCAGCCTGTTCATCCTGAATATCGGCGTGGCCGGGATGAATGTCTTTCTGAGCGTGTACGTGCGCGATCTGGGTGGTGATCAGGGGCTGATAGGGGCAGTATCAAGCCTGCAATCCATTTCTGAACTCCCGGTGCTGTTCCTGGGTGCGTATCTGCTGCAACGATTCGGGGCGCGGAAGCTTCTGCTGGTAGGATACGGCCTGTATGCGGTACGCTGGCTGCTTTACGGGATCATGGCGACACCGGAATGGGCCATCCCGATCGCACTGCTGCACAGCCTGACGTTCGGAGCGCAGCTGATCGGGGCGGTGGCTTACGCCAATGAGCTGGCTCCGCCGGAACTGAAAGCGACCACACAGGGTTTCTATTTCACATCAATGGCACTGGCGCGAACGATCTTCTCGCCGATCAGTGGCGCCCTGTATGACCGGATCGGGCCGGGGCTGCTCTTCCAACTCTATGCCCTGCTCGGGGTATTCGCACTCGGCCTGCTGTGGTGGGGTATCCGCCGCCGCAATGCGGCGCAGATTATGTAACAGGACAGAGCACAATGGTATCCCAACTGTACCCGGCAGATCCCGGAAGCAGCGATTCAATGGCTAACGAGCGCCAGCTTGTCATCGTGCGGCTGATGTATTTCTTCTTCTTTGTGGGAAATGGCATCTTCTCAACGTTCATCGCGCTGTACTATCATGAGATCGGATTGAGCGGGCCACAGCTCGGCACGATCTTCTCCCTGGGCCCATTGATCGGAATGGTAGCCGTACCACTCTGGGGAGTGCTCAGCGACCGGCTGGGTAAAGTACGTCTGCTGCTGATGGTGACAGGTTTTGGTGTCATCGTTGCGACTTTCGGCCTGTCACTCTCACGCGAGTTTCTCTTCCTGCTGCCAGTGGCAGCTTTCTTCGCATTCTTCAGCCGGCCCATCGACAGCCTGATGAGTGGTGTCACGCTGTCCCTGCTGGGTGACCGACCTGAGCGGTACGGGCGGCAGCGCATCTGGGGATCGATCGGGTATATCTTCTCCTCCGGGATCGGCGGATTCCTCCTTCAATTCATCAACCTGGCGTGGATGTTCTACGTGCAGATCGGAGCAATGAGCGTCTTTGTGCTGGCTTCTCAACTGCTCCGGCCGCAGCCGGTACGAGTATCACGCCCGGTGTGGCACGGGATCAAGCATCTGGTACAGCAGCACGAATGGGCGCTGTTCATGGCGAGCATCTTCGTGCTGAGTCTTGCCAACAACGGCATGTACACGTTCCTCAGCCCGTATCTGAAGGACATGGGTGGCAGCGAGTCCCTGATCGGCACCGTATGGAGCCTCGGCGCGGTGGCTGAACTGCCGATTCTGTTCTTCGGTACGGTCCTGCTGACACGCTTCGGGCCTCGCAAGCTGCTACTCTTCGCCTATGCGGTGTATGCCGTCCGCTGGTTTCTCTACGGGATTATGCCCTCAGCGCAGTGGGCGCTGGCGATCAACCTGATGCATGGCATCACGCTTGGCCCGTTCCTGATTGCGGGTGTAGACTACGCTAACCGGCTGGCCCCGCCTGATCTCAAGATTACATCGCAGGGGATGGTGATCACGGCAAGCGCACTCGCCAGTATCGTTGGCTCGCCTATCAGCGGGTACCTGTATGACCAGATCGGTCCCGCCAGCCTGTTTCAGATTTATGCCCTTATCGGGCTGCTCGCCTTCCTGCTGCTGTGGCTGGGCAGCCGGATCACTGGCCGCCCGTAGACCCAGACTCGCCTGTCCACCCGCAAGAGAGTAATCAGGACTCCATGGCTGCACTGTTACAGAAACTGCGCTCTCCGGTCAGCTTCCCGCCAGAAACCCGGCACGATCTCTTCATCATGCGGCTGCTGTTTCTCTGCATGTTTGGTGGGTTCGGGATCACTGTCTCGTACTTTAACCTGTATCTGAATTCGATCGGCCTCTCCACGCCGCAGATCGGGCAAATCGCTGCGGTAGCACCGATCATTGGGATGATCGGCGGCCCGATCTGGGGGCTGATCAATGACCGGCTGGGGATGCTCCGCCCTCTGCTCTCGATGATGGCAATCGGGGCGATCCTCATCATGGCCGCCATTCCACAGTTCAACCAGTTCCTGCCGATTCTGCTCCTGTGGATGGCAATGTCCTTTGTGACCAACCCAGTCGTCACCCTGCTCAGCGGTGGCACCATGCGTCTGCTGAGGGAGCGTCCGGAGCTCTACGGACGGCAACGATTCTGGGGCTCGGTAGGGTTCATCCTGACGTCGTTCCTGATGGGCTACGTGACACAGGCACTCGGCCTCCGGTGGCTGTTCTACGGGTATATCGCGGTGATGGTTGCGTTTCTGATCTCCGCCCTGCAACTGCGTCCGCAGCCAGCGACCATTCAACAGCCCCTGCTCCGGGAGTTGAAGAAGCTGATGCAGCCTGCCTGGATCATCTTCACTGTGAGCATGATCATTGTCGGAATCGCTGACAGCGGCATGATGAATTACCTAGGGATCTACATCAGCGACCTTGGTGGCTCACCGACCATCGTCGGCTGGTCGTTCAGCATCTTTGCCCTCT
>JADZAD010000050.1 GCA_020852775.1 Anaerolineae bacterium | reverse complement strand
GGGCCGGGTCCTCACCACCGCTGCCCACGAACCCGGCTACCAGCACCAGCGTCTCCCCTGTGGACGGGTCTGCCGGGGCGACCGGTTGAGCCTCCCGTGGGAGGAGCGCCAGCGTGGCAGGCCAGCCGAAGAAGGCTGCGGCGGTGAGCACACAGGCCAGCGGAGCCAGCATGAGCAGGCACCCTGCGAGCATCAGCCGGCGCGCAAATGGGTCAGCCTCCCGGTGAAGCGGTGTCTTTGAAGCCATACGCCGGATTGTAGTCGCCCCATCGGGCCGGGGCAACCGCACCTACTCGGTCTCAGCAGGGCGGAAGCGTGCCGGTAGCAAACCGGCCAGCCGGGCGCGCTCATCCGCGTCAAAGGGCTTGAGCAGCACAATCGCCCCGGTATATACAATCACCGAACCTGCCAGCGCCACCGGCAGGTTAACCGGAGCCAGCAGATAGGCCACCGTGCCCATCAACCCGGCGGCGGCAGCGATGCGCCACAGGATGCGTGCCCAGTTGATCGGGCCCAGCGGCCCGATCAAAACCAGGTAGAAGAAGGCCAGCAGCACGAATTCCGAGAGGATTGTTGTCACAGCAGCCGCGACGAACGAATAACGCGGGATCAGGATCAGGTTAACCGTGATGTTGAAAACTGCCCCGAAAATAAAGGCCCACGTCAGCACACGCTGGCGGTTCAGGGCGATGATCAGGTAGTTGGTCACGCTGTTGATCCAGCCGAACGGGATGCTCCACACGAAGACCTGCAGCGCGACCGCGCCTGCCGGGAGGAACTGCTCCCCGCCCAGCAGCCCGACCAGCGCATACGCCAGCAGCGTGGTCACTACGGCGCCGGGCAGCGAGATCAGCGTCAGCAGCTTGACGGAGAAGATGTAGCTGCGCTTCAGGGCGACGCGGTCTTCATGCGCCTGCCGGCTCATCACCGGGAAGAGCGCCTGCGTGAAGAACGACGGAATCACATTGATCGCATCGATCCATTTGTAGACCACGCCGTACCAGCCCACGACCGTGTCGTTGGTCAGTGCTTCCAGCAGGATGATATCGATGCGGAAGAAGACCGTCGCCAGCAGGTGGTTGACCATCAGCGGGAAGGATTCGTTAAGGGCGCCGCGCTGCAGGCTGCGATCGAAGGCCAGGCGTGGGGGGAAGAACAGGCGGGTGGTCAGGGTGTAGAGCGCGGCCAGCGTGATCGCGTTGACGATGATGCTGACCCCCGCCAGCCCGACGATCCCGTAGCCGAGCAGCAGCACAATCACGCCCAGCACCGCCACCAGCATCGTGCTTACCGTTTGCAGCGCGGACGGGTACTCGGCCTTCTCGTAGGCGTAGAACAGCCCCGTCAGGCCTTTGTTGAGCGTCGAGAGGAACAACCCGATGTAGAGCAGCCACATCGCCGCAACGGTCTCCGGGGCGAGCGGGATCGGCAGGGCGGCGTTGCGCGCGGTAATGAACCCGGCCAGCAGTGGCGCACCGACCACGGCGATCGCCAGCCGGATCAGGCTGGTATTCACCAGCCAGCGATTCGCCTCTTCCCGGTTACGCGAGACCTCGCGCATCAGGAGCGTATCCAGCCCGAAATTCGAGAGGATCTCGAACCAGCCGAAGATCAGCACGGCATACTGGTAGCGCCCGGAGCCTTCCGGGCCGAGGATGCGCAGGCTGACGAACGCGAACGCGAACTGGATACCCCGGTTAAACAGGTTCAGGATGATTGGCGTGATCGAGTTCTTGGCGATCCGCCGGGCAGTGCTGGTATCCGCGCTCTCCTGATAGGCGTAGCGCCAGGCCCATACACCGACGGCGAAGATCATCGCCATCAGTGCGATGAACGAGACGAACCCGCCGAAGCGGATCGAGTCCGGACTGTAGCTGAGGCGTACCGTCCAGCGGCCCGGTTCCAGCACCATGCCGCGCAGCGCTCCGTTGACGCGCCAGACGGCGATCTCCTGCTCGGTGGCGTCCCCTGCGCCGACGGGCCGCGCGAACGCACGCCAACCGGGGAAGTAACCATCCGCGACGACCAGCCAGCTTGCCTCACTGGTGTCCACGTCGATCCACATTTCGTTGGGTGTGTAGATGGTGATTGCGGCAGCCTGTGCCTGCGCCGCGATCGGTGGATCGGCGGGGACGACGTTGAAGGGGCTGCTGTGCGTGTTGACCACGACATGCTGGCGGAAGTCCACCGACTGAGCGAGCAGGGCAAAGCCCTCTGAGGCGTCATCGGCGGCGGAGATCACCGTGCTGCTGACGGGCAGAGTGAAGGCCCGTGGCATCACGCCGAGGTTCTCATAGATGCGCACCGCGTCATCACGATAGGCCTCGACAAAGCGCGGGCTGTCGATCGGCACTTCGCTGACCACGTACTTTACGGTGAGCAGGTCGAGGATCGGCGAGTCGAGGTTGCCGGGGTAGATGCTGTAGAGCGGCGCGATGCGGTTATACGCGAGGTCACCCTGCGGCTGGATGATCTGCATCATATCGGCGTAGGCGCCGGGGATCAGGCTGTCGTACCCGGCCGCGTCTTCCAGCCGGTGCAGCCAGCCGATGTTGGCGTTCATCGTGTCCGCCCCCGGCTCCTCGTACGGGATGAAGCGCCACGGCTGGGTTTCGCTTTGCTGGCCCTTCAGCCATGCAATCGATTCCGGTACAACTGCCAGCAGCTTCGGGTCAGCAGCGGGATGGAATCCGATCAAAGGCAGCGCGAGATCGAGCGCGATCAGCAGCGCCGCCAGCGGTTCCCAGAGCCGGATGCGCCGCCCGCCCAGCACCGGGACAAACGCGGGCAGCAGGCCGCCTGGGGTGCTGATCAGCAGCACCGCGCCGGACGCGCTCAACACCAGCGCGAAGCCCAGCACGTTCCAGAAGGTATAGGAGTAGAAGGCGTGGCTATTCGCGAAGGCGTTCGGGGCGAGCGCCAACCCCTCGAAGACGCGCTGCACCAGCGGCTCGATGCTGCTGTAGGCCGCGCGGCTGAGTAGCAGCCCGAACAGCGCCGCTGCACCGATCGTCAGCACGATCCAGCCCAGTAACCGGGCCGACTTGTGGATGCGTGCCCCTTCCGGCGTGTCTTTCGCTTCAGTGGCCCGGTGGAGCAAATCCGCGCCGAACCCGGCCAGCACGGCCACGCACAGCGTCAGCGGCCAGACCCAGCGAAAGGGTGAGTGCGACTGGTTGATGAAGGGCAGCCCGTAGTAGAGCAGCGCGTAGGTCGGTGAGCCGAAGATGAAGGAGAGCGAGAGCAGCGCCAGCCCACCGAAGATCGTGCGGTACGGCCTGCCGGGCTGCTCACCACCGAGGGTGCGGTCGGCGCGGCCTGCCCGCCCGGCAATCCAGTGCAGCAGGGCCAGCCCGGCCAGCAACAGTGGCGGCAATCCAAGATATGTGCCACCCTCGACGTAATTCTTGATCCCCCAGGCGGTGTTGTTGATCGGGTCGCCGAGCGCGTTGACGGTGACGGGTGTCATCCGCCCGGTGAAGAGGTCGAGGTAGGCGTGGTGCGCCGGGTTGCCGTAGAAGTTCGGCATCAGGAAGAGCAGCACATGGCGCAGTGGGAAGGCGTAGCTGCGCACCTGCTCCAGCGTGTTTGAGCCTTCCCGGAAACTGCGGCTGACCAGCTCCGCCGCCGGGATAATCTGTGCCGCGCCGAGCGCCAGACCGAGTGCGACCAGCGTGAGCAGCCAGGCCGAACGGCGCAGCAGGGCCTTCCAGCGGCCCGCTTCACGGTGGGCGAGCACCCCGGCCAGCAGCCGCCAGGCCGCGTAGAAGCCCATCACCAGCAGGGTGAAATACAGTGCTTCGGCGTGGCCCGCCAGTGCCGCCATGCCCAGCCCGATCCCGCCGAGCACTACCCACGGGATCGTCGCGGGCCGCCCGCCCAGTGCCCGTTCCTGCCGGATGATGAGCTCGATCATGGCGATCTCCAGCGGCAGCCAGGCGGCGGTGCTGATGATCATCGGGAACACCACGCTGACCAGCATGAAGCCGCTGAACTGGTAGACCAGCGCGGCGATCAGTGCGCTGGATCGCCGCAGGCCGAGCACTCGGGCGAGTACGTACATGAACAGCCCGGCCAGCCACAACTGCGACACAGTGAACCAGCCATAGGCCGCAGGGAGCGGGAAGAGCGCGTAGATGATGCTGAATGGGTAGAGCACACCGCTCTGCCCGGCGCCGATGAAGGGCGCACCCCCGGCGATGTTCGGCTGCCAGAGCGGGATCTGCCCGGCGTGGAACTGGTCAAGCGCGAACTGCTTCCAGGCGACGTTCTGCAGAATCAGGTCGGAGAGCAGGGCATTCTGCGGCGTGCCGACGCTGTACTGTTCTCTGAGCGCGGCATAGGGCTGGAACTGGAAAAGGTTATCCACTGGCAGAAGCGTCCGCCCACCGAGGGTCTGCTGCCAGAAGAAGACAAGCGGGACGGCGAACAGGACGATGGCGACCAGCAGATCGGGCTTGAAACGTGCGAGGCGTTCACGCATGGGTATCTCGCAGAGATCTCTCCGGGATCAGGCGGCGTCAACAAAGCGACAGTCTACCCCGATTCGCACCCCTTGTCAGATACCCTTCCTCAGCGGACAGCCTCCTCCCTGTCGGACGGAGGTGCGGCACAGATCTCGCCGGGCAGGGGGGCACGGCGTACCCGGTACAGTCCGGCTTCGCCACCCATCGCGACGAGGCAGAAACGCCTGTTCAGGCTGCCATCGTTACTGGTGACGTAGATCGGTCGGGTATCGAGTTCGCCATCGACCTGTTCGATCAGCCGCAGTGCAGCCTGCACTCCGGCCACGCGCTCATCACGGATGCCCTGCCGGAGCAGCCGGTCACGCAGACCGAGCACTACCCAGCCCCGGTCAAGCAGGGTGACATCCGGGCGGGCCCTCTCCACGATATGCAGGTAGCGCAGTGGCGTGTCCGTCGCCCAGAAGGTCAGGATCAGCGCATCCGGCTCGACGTTTGCCAGCACTTCGCGGGCGAAGCGTTCGGCGAGGTCATCTCGGCTGCGGTCGATGTAACGCCAGCTCAGGGCCAGCCCCGCGCCGATGATCAGCAGGCCAAGCCCGATCTCAATGCTGGTCTGCGCGGGGAGACATGCCGAATGATCTCCCTGGATGAATTCCCCGGCCCTTCGCAACCCGACCGCGACCAGCGGCATCAGCCCGACAAGTGCCGGGCCGATCATCGTCTGTGAGTCGGTGACATCGTAGAAGCTGAAGAAACCCAGTGTCGCGGCGGCCCCCGCTACCGTGAACAGAGCGAAGCCGCGCCGTTCATGCAGCAGCACAGGTAGCCCGATCGCCACCAGCACCACGCCGATGCCGAGCAGGTCCAGGCTGAGCAGGCGCAGGCCCTCCCACAGGCTGACGAGCGCCTCCAGTGGGGTGCGCCCGAACATCATCGAGCTGAACATGCGCCCGCTGATCATCCACAACACGCCGCCGGGTGTCGCCAGCGAGACATCAAAGTACTGCCCGACGTAGTTCAGCGGTGGATCGGCAAGAAAGCGCAGCGGCAGGTAGAGGTACAGGCTGAGTGGTAAGGCCGCGCATAACAGGGCGAGCAGGCCCGTCCTCAGTCGCATCTTCCGGGTGACCAGCCGCAAGGCGACGATCGCGGCCAGCCCGGCCACGAAGAACACGCTGCCGAGATGGTTGGTCAGGTTCAGACCGGCCAGCAGGCAGGCAGAAATCAGCGCGGCGCGGCCCCCGGTATCCAGCCATGTCAGCGTCGCCAGCAGCAGCCCACCCAGCAGCAGCGCCGTCAGCGTGTAGACTTCCGCCAGCACCGCCACCGACCAGACCGTCCCGGCGAAGGCGAAGAGCAGCCCGCAGAAGGCCGCATAGTGGGCGCGGCCTGCCAGCCGGTACGCCAGCAGCGTGACGGCCCCGGCGGCCAGCGCAGCATAGACCGCGGAGAGTGCGTTGACGTTCAGGGCCGGGCTGCCGAAGGGCAGGTGCGCGGCGAGGTTCCCGAGCAGCAGGTAAAGCGGGTAGCCGGTGGCATGGACGATCCCCAGCGTATAGGCCCCGGCGACAAACGCGGCGCTGTCGAAGGCATTGATCGTGTGCGAGAGGGTCAGGCCGTAGACGATGAGTGCTGCAGTTGATACCCCGGCGGCAAGCAGAAGAGGGTGGACGGTAGTGTGTGGAGGGTCGGCGGTCATGGCGATCCGGGAAAGCCTGCAGGGGTGCGCTGCGCCCCTGCAGGCAACTGGTCAGGATAGGTTCCTATCCGGCGCGGAACACACCGCTCATGATTTGCACGACAATACTCGCGGCCCGGCGTACGCTGCGCCCCACGCGCCCCAGCGGGATACGCAGGTCGCCTTCCCGGCGAGCAAAGCGGATCAGGCCGATGCTCATCAGCATCGCGCCGAACAGCCCGGCGAACAGCCCCGCGATCGGGCCCAGCCCGCCGGTGCGACCGCCATCACGGTTGTTCTGATCGTTGTCGAACAACCCCGGCAGCACCAACTGGCCGTATGGCTGTTCCGGTACGATACCCTGGCAGATGAAGGCGTCCCAGCAGACGCCACCCGCGCAGGAAAGTCCGCCCGCGCACTGAGAAGAACTGGCGCATGGAGCGCCGCAGACGGATGACGGAGCCTCACCCGGCCCGACACAGTCCGCGCAGCCGAAGCCTTCACCCGGCCCGCACACGCCGTCATTCTTGCAGCCGCAGTCCGCAGAGCAGATGTCGGAGTTCTCCAGGTTGATGTTGCAGCAGCCGTCCCCACAGACGGAGAAGGTCCTGCTCGTACAGGCGTTGACAAGCGGCGGCTGTGTAGCTTCCTGGGTAGGCTCAGGGGTTATTTCCCGGGTCGGTTCAGGCGTTGCCTCGGTGGTGGGCTCCTGCGTTGGCTCGCTGGTTGTCTCAGGCGTCGCTTCCGGGGTGGCTTCGCCTCCCGTTTCCTGTGTCGGCTCCTCAGTGGGCTGGACGACCTCTGTCTCAGCTTGCGTCGGTTCGGCGGTCACCGCGGTTTCCTGCTCACCGAGCACCTGCGGCAGAACGATGGCTGTCCCGCCGATCAGGCAGGCCAGGATCAGGATGCCCAGCAGGACGATCAGCCATACAGGGCGCTTCTGCGTGATCTCGTCACCCTCCGCGGGTCCTTCAAAGGGCACGAATGCACCCGACCGGCGGCGGTTCTCCTCTTCTTCTGGCGGTAGATTGGTTGACATAGTCCCTGCTCCTCTGCACAACTCACCCATTTCTCAGTATAGGACGATGTGGTTGTTAAGACAATTCAGGTCTCGACCGGCTTCCGGCATCTGCTATACTCTTCCTACATTGCATTGCCGGGCTGTTCGTGCTGAAAGCGTGGCCGGCCAGAGGAGATAAACCTGTTGTTTGACCTGACACCTGCCAACCTGATCCGGAATTTCATCGTGCTGCTGGTCGGCATGACGGTACACGAATTCGCCCACGCCTACGGGGCCTACCTGATGGGCGACACGACCGCGAAGGAGCAGGGGAAGATGACGCTCGATCCGCGGGCGAACATCTACCCGCCGGGGTTTATCTTCGCGGTGCTGTTCGGCTTCGGCATCCTCGGCAGCGCCCCGGTCAACCCCTACCGGATGCGTGATCCGCGCTGGGGCTCGCTCTTCGCAGTGGCCGCCGGGCCGGTCTCCAACCTGCTGATTGCGGCCCTGTTTGCCGTGCCAGTGCGTCTGGGCCTGGTAAACGTGGCGTCTGCCTCCGCCAGCGCGTTTCTCCCGTCGCTGCCCTTCCTCGTGTTCAGCATGATCTGGCTGAACGTGCTGATGTTCATCTTCAACCTGCTGCCGATCTACCCGCTCGATGGCTGGCGCATCACGCTCTCGGTGCTGCCCGCGCAGGCGGCGGTCTGGTGGGAGCGCAACCGCCAGACATCGATGTACATCGGCATGGGGCTGATTATTCTGTCGTTCGCCACCGCCTATCTCCCGGCGGCGCTGCGCTCGCTGGACCCGATTGGCTGGCTGATCGGACAGCCTGCCCGGATGATCGTCTCGCTGCTGATCGGACGATAGCGGATGTCGGACTGGCGCTACCGCCTCGGCCAGATGAGGCGCGCGCTCACGGCCTTCATGACCCCGGTGGATGAGGCCGCCGCCGAGGCGGTGCTCGCACCGGAGCTGATGCACCTGTTCCGGCGCATGCGCCGCAGCGAGCAGCTCCACAGCCTGCGCGTGATGCACCTGCTGCGGGCGCAGGGCCATACCAACCGCGACCTGCTGACAGCGGCGCTGCTGCACGACTGTGGCAAATCCCGCGTGGCGTTTGCGCTGGCGGGGCGGGTGGCGGTGGTGATCGGCGCGAAGCTCTTCCCGCGGCGCGTG
>JADZAD010000049.1 GCA_020852775.1 Anaerolineae bacterium | reverse complement strand
TGATACAGGTCATCATACAGGCGCTGAGAGGCCGGATCCGGCTCAAAGACGCGGGCGGTACGGGTCATGTCACGTACCGCGGTGGCGAAGTCCGGATGCAGGCCCAGCCCGACCGCCGCGTCGATGGCCGCCCCCAGCCCGGAGGCTTCAAACGTATGCGGGCGGGCAGCGGGAAGGCCGAACACGTCGGCAGTGATCTGCATTGCCTGGTCGCTCTGCGAGCCACCCCCCGCGACACGCAGCTCGGTTACGCGCACCCCTGTGCGTGCCGAGATACGCTCCAGCCCTTCACGCAGGGCGTAGGCCAGCCCCTCAATGATCGCCCGGTAGAAGTGCCCGCGGGTGTGTACGTCACCCCAGCCGATGACCGCGCCTTTCGCTTCCAGACCGGGCACACGCAGCCCCGGTGACCAGAAGGGCTGCAGGATCAATCCCAGTGAGCCGGGTGGTATGGCCTCGACCAGCCGGTCGAACACCGCTTCGACCTGCACCCCTTCTTTCTCCGCGATCATCTGTTCCAGCAGGCCGAACTCGCGCTTGAACCAGCTTACCATCCAGAAGCCGCGGAAGATCTGGATTTCGAGATTATAGGCGTCTGGGACAGCCGCCGGGAACGGTGGCAGCAGGGGGATGACCTCAAGATAGCGGCGGCTGGTGGCGTTGATCGTCGCCGCTGTGCCAAAGCTGAGTGCCCCCAGATGTGGATCAAGCGACCCGGAGCCGAGCACCTCACAGGCCTTATCCGAGGCCGCCGCGATCACCGGGAGGTCTTCGGGCAGGCCGGTGGCCTCCGCCGCGGCACGAGTGATCGCCCCGAGGGGCGCGGTGGGCGGGGCCAGCTCGATCAGCTTATCACGCTCCATGCGGATAGCCTGCCACTTCCAGTCGAAGGGCTTCGCCCAGTCTTTGGCTTTGTAGTCAAAGGGCAGGTAGCCAACCAGGCAGCCGCTTGAGTCGATGAAGCGCCCGGTCAGCCGGTGGGTGAGGAATCCGGAGAGGAACATCACGCGGTAGGTGCGTGCCCATATGTCCGGCTGATAGGTCATCACCCAGTTCGCCTCGGCCTCGCCCTGCACGTAAGCGGCGGTGGCCTTCATGCCCGCCAGCGCGAAGAGCAGCCCCCACCAGCCGCCTACCGGTTTCAGGCCTTCGGTGCGGCGTTGATCCGTCCACAGGATGGCCGGGCGTAGCGCGTTGCCATCCCGGTCAACGTTCACCAGTGTGCTGCGCTGGGTGGTCAGGCTGACCCCGGCGATGGCGTCAGGCCTGACTTCACCCTTTGCCCACAGCACACGGCAGGCCTCCCCGATCGCCTGCCAGTAGGCCTCCGGGTCCTGCTCGGCCCAGCCCGGCTGGGGTGCGTGCGCCACCGGCAGGATCGGTATCTGCGCCTTGCTGATCAGCGTACCGCGGGCGTCAAAGACGATTGCGCGGGTGCTCTGAGTGCCAACGTCAAGGGCGAGCAGCAGGTCTCCGGGCATAGTCGAGCCTCCGGGCAGATGAGAGATGAGTTGCCCGATGATACTCTACCTGTGTATTGCTGGCATCATCCGGCATCAGGCCGGGAAGTACAGGCGCTCGGCGAGGCTGACCTGCTCCTCGTCTCCGATCAGGCCAACAAGATCGCCGGCATGGAAGACGCTCACCGACTTGGGGTTGGCGGTCAACTGTCCATCGCGGATGATGGCTACCACGGATGCTTCGGTGTGGGCACGGATGTTGGCTTCCGCCAGTGACTGGCCGACCAGCGGGCTTGCCTCAGTGATCGTCAGCCAGGTTACTTCGATACCCTCCGCCGCTTCGATCAGCCGCAGCAACATACGGTGTTCCTCAACGGTATTCACGTCAAAGTCATATTGATCACGCCGGACGATATCCGTGTAGCGCTGGACCTGCCCGACCGGGTAGCCAAGATGCATCAGGGTGTGCCGGACGATCTCCAGCCCACCCTCCAGCTCGGGGTGGATCACGTCCGTGGCGCCAAGCCCACCCAGTTGCAGCACACCCTCTTCAGTGGAGGCACGTACTACCAGCGGCAGTTTCGGGGCCATTTCGCGCGCGGCTGCCACAATCATCCCGGTGGAGGGTTCATCGGGTACAGTTACCACCAGCGTGCGTGCCTGCTTCAGCCGGGCGTAGCCAAGTATCTCTGAATTGGCAGCATCTCCGAACAGTACGGGAACTTGCTGCTTGCGCAGTGTATCGACACGCACGGGATCGTCCTCGATGACCAGTTGCGGGACGTGCAGCACGTTCAACACATCGACGATATGATGCCCGACACGTCCGTAACCGACGATGACCACGTGGCCAGAGAGCGTCTCGGTGGGCGCCACGGCGTGATCGCCGTGGTGGTTCAGCCGGTTCCACAGGCGGGGCTTGCGCTTGAGCAGGCCCTCGATGGGCTGGATCAGGCGGAACATGAACGGGTTAATCGTAATGGAGAGCAGCGCCCCGGCCAGAATCAGCGAGTACTGGCTCCGGTCGAGCAAGCCCAGCGCCAGCCCCGCCTGCCCGACGATGAACGAGAACTCGCCGATCTGGCTCAGCCCGGCCCCGACGACCAGTGCGGTACGGGCCGGGTGTGGAAATATGAAGCCGACCAGCGAGGCCATCAGCGCCTTACCGACCACAATCAAGGCGGTAAGCGCCAGCACCTGACCGGCGTTCTGCCAGAGATAGGCCGGGTCAACCAGCATCCCGACCGAGACGAAGAACAGCACCGCGAACGCTTCACGGAAGGGCAGCACGTCCGCACTGACCTGGTGGCTGAGGGGTGATTCACTGACCACTACCCCTGCGAGGAAGGCCCCCAGTGCCAGCGAGACCTGGAACAGCGCCGCCGAACCCAGCGCAGTACCGAGGGAGATTACCAGCATGATCAGGATGAACAACTCACGCGAGCGGGTATGTACCACGCTCTCCAGCAACCGGGGCACAAGGCGTGCCCCGATGAACAACATGATACCCACGAAGGCGCCGGCTTTGATCACGGCCCAGCCTGCGGTCTGCCAGACAGCCTGGTCTCCGGACGGAGCCAGTGCCGGGAGTATCACCAGGATGAGCACCGTGATAAGGTCCTCGAACACCGTCCAGCCAAGCGCGACCTGACCGTGGCGAGTCTCCAGATGGCCGTTGTCCATCAGTCCACGGATCAGCACCACCGTACTAGCGACAGGGATGGCCAGCCCCCGTACCAGGCCGGCGGCCACCGGCCAGCCCCACAGGCGGGTCAGGCCAAAGGCGAGGACGGTTGAAAGTGTTGACTGGATCAGGGCCCCGGGGATCGCCAGATCGCGCACTCGCCAGAGGTCACGCAGGGAGAAATGCAGGCCAACTCCGAACATCAGGAAGATTACACCCAGCTCGGCAAGCTGGCTGATGCTCTCAATATCTCCTACGAACCCGGGTGTGAATGGCCCGATGGCGACCCCCGCAAGCAGATAACCCACAATGGTAGGGAGCCCTGCCTTCCGGGCAATGAATCCGCCGACCAGCGCGGCAGCGAGGGCAACGCCGATGTTGACCAGCAATGGAAGCTCATGGTGCATCCGGTGTCCTCCTGCGGGGGAAAAGCCCGATACTGTTCAGAGTGTATCGCCCGACCGTAGCGACAAGCATTTGAATCATATAAGCGACAGGAAACGGCCGCGGTTGCCTGTCAATCTCATCCGTGCTACCCTTTCGGGGCGGTCTGCGGAAAGGTAGACGCCTCTTGTGAATTGGTCATCGACGGGCAGGGCAAAACATGCGGATGCGGGGCAGAGTGATGGTGCTGGGGGGGATGTGCGTAGTCGGGCTGGCGCTCCTGATGGGATGCGCAGGCGTGCCCACTCCGGAGATTACTGAGCCGCCCGTGCTGGCGATCGAAGGGCTTCCCTTGCCGCCGACCATCGATCCGTCCCTGCTGCCAACCGCACAGGCCGAGAGGGCCGATGCACCCTCCGCAACCGGGGCCACCCCGACTGCGGCCGTCTCGACTCTGCCCTACAACCTCACCGGCTATGAGATCATTGCCGCAAACACCAGCCCTGGCATCTACAGTGGTTATTCGTGCGTGATTGCAGAGATCGGCTGCGCGTGTGAAACGCCGATCTTCGAGCAGATCACGTTTGACTTCACCGTACAGGACAAACTCGTGTTTGAATTTGGCGGCGAAGGCTACTCAGGGAAGTGGGATCTCTCCCGGCTGGGAGTGAATCACTGGGGCTACAGCGTGCCGCTCTTTACCGAGGATGGTTCGTTCTCCGGCAAGCAGCTTGCTCTGATGACTTTCACCGATACCGGTTTTGTGCGCACTCTGAGTGCCGAACTCAACGGGACGTTCGTTACCTGCCCGGACGTGTTCTTCCGGCGGGTGGCGTCCTCGGACTGAGCCTCGCTTCTCCATTCCTGACCGGGCTGGTAGCTCCGAAATGCGCTATTCCATCAGGTTGGGCGAGACACCCGATCTCGCCGCCAGCGAGTTCGTGCGCGGACAGCTTCGCGCCTATAACCTGGCCCATACCGGTGAGACGGCCTATCAGGACCTGCAAATTCTGGCACGGGATGAGCAAGGCGAAATCATCGGCGGCCTGCTCGGCCGCATTCAGTGGGACTGGCTGGAGGTAGGTATTCTGTGGGTGGCGGAGCATGCGCGCGGGGCGGGGCTGGGCAGTGCCCTGCTGCGCGCGGCGGAAGCCGAAGCGCGCAGAGCCAATGCCTACGGCGCGACACTGGACACCGCAGGCTGGCAGGCGCTTGGCTTCTATCTGAAACATGGCTACCACGTGTTTGGTGAGCTTGAGAACCGCCCCGTGGGCTTCACGCATTACTACCTGCGCAAGACGTTCACCGCCGGTGGTGCTGAGGCTGAATAGTGGCTACCCCACACAGAGCCCCTATATCCCCTGCAGGAAGGCGAGAGCCTCGCGGTTAAACAGGTCAGGCTGCTCCAGGCTGGGCACGTGCGTGGCCCCTTCAATGTCCAGCCGGCGCGCCAGGGGCAGTTGCGTGGCAAGATGATCTGCCGCCTTGAGCATCATCCGCAGGTCAAGCGTGCCGACCACCACCAGCGCGGGAACTGTAATCTCGTGCAGCCGGCTGTAGGCCGGGGGAGTCAGCGGGCTGGAAGGCTGCCGGTTCTGGCGAACGTCATAGTTGGCGCGGGTCATGCGAAATACCTCATCGCGTACCGGCGCGTCCGCCTGGCCTTCGCGGTAGAAGCCGTCAACGAACACCTCGACATCCAGCCGGGCGGTCAGGTCGTGGTCGCTGCCCTGTTCCGCTGCTTCCAGTTCCTCGATCTTTGCGACTTCGGCTGGCGGGAAGACCGTTGGGCAGCCGGACGGCCGCGCACAGACCAGTATCAGCGAACGGGTGCGCTCCGGGCAGGCCAGCGCGAAGTCGATGCAGATGCGCCCACCCAGTGAGTTCCCGACCAGGTGTGCGCGTTCAATCTTCAGGTAGCTGAACACGTCCAGCAGGTCTACATGGTGGCTGTAATCAGCTTCTTCAGAAGTGGAGCGGCCATATCCGCGCAGGTCGTAGCGCACCACGCGGTAGCCAGCAGCGGTGAAAGGCTCAATCTGCCGCTGCCACATCTCCATGTTGGTCATCCCGGCATGCAGAAAGACGACCGCATCTCCTGATCCGTGGTCGTCGTAGTGCAGTTCCCCTCCATGGACCGGGATCATTCCGCTCTGGCTCATATAGTCTCCTGTCTGGCGATTCTCATGCGCTGGAAAGCTGAAGGCGAGCCCATGTACCTGCCGGCCCGGTATTGTACCAACCGTATCCGTATCGATCACCCTCAGGCCGGCGCGCAGGAGGATCGCTACAGCGCCCGCCACGTGTACTGCGGATGGTAGCCCAGTATTCCCCGTGCCTTCGCGATCGACAGTAGCGTTTCGTGCGGGTGGACCGGCTTGCGCAGTGCTACGCCGGGGAAGACCTCGGCGAGCAGGTCGGCGTTCGGGCGCTCCATCACCGTATCGGCAGCGGCGATGATGAAATGATCGGCCCCGCTGATCGGTACCGTCAGGCCGAGGCGGCAGCTCTGCGCCACGTCCCGCGCATCCACGTAGCTCCACAGGTTCCATTTCCGCAGGGTGACGTCCGCCTGAAAACCGGGGAAATTCGCGTAGTCGTGCGGCTCCATGATGTTGGAGAAGCGCAGGCTGACGAACGGGATGTCGCTCCAGCGCGCAAACTGCCGCGCCAGTTCCTCCCCGGCGACCTTGGAGAGCGCGTAGCTCGACTCCGGGCGCAGGGGGTGGTCTTCATCGACCGGGGCGTAGGCGGGCGGCTGGTCGAAGGGCAGGCCGAGCGTCGTCTCGCTGGAGGCCCACACTACGCGCTGCAGGCCCAGCGCGGTGGCCGCCCTGAAGACGTTATAGGTGCTGGTGATGTTGGTGCGGAAGGTAACCTCATCCGTTGCCAGCCCCGGCGCGGGGATCGCGGCGAGGTGCACGACGGCGTCCGCGCCGCGCAGTACCTCGTAGGCCGAGCCCACGTCGGTCAGGTCGGCGCGGGTGAAGCGCCCGGCAGGTTGTGCCGGGGCGGCGATGTCCACGTTCAGCACGTCATAGCCATGCGCCAGCAGGTCGGCCACGACTGCCCGGCCCGCCTTGCCGCTTCCACCGGTCACTACGATCGTCTTCATGTGGGGGTTCCTTTCCCTGTCAGGCTGGCTTAGCGCACAATCAACAGTACGCCCATGATCACGAGCAGGATCAGCACCACGCGGCGGAACAGCTCCGCGTTGATGCGTTTATCGAGCAGGAAGCCGAGCACGAACGCTGGCAGCAGCCCCGGCAGGCTGATCCATACGTTGCGCCACACGCCGGGCGTGAAGTTACCGCTCATCAGGTGGGTGACCATTGCCAGGATTCCGGCGATCATGAAGATCACCTGCAGGTTGCCCTTGAATTCCAGCGGATCCCAGCGATTGGCCTGCCCGTAGATGATCAGCGGCGGCCCGCCGGTGTTCGTCGAGCCGCTGAGCAGGCCGGATACAAACCCCAGCCCGTAGGCCCACGCCGGATGGGCGAGGCGCGGCAGTGTCAGCCCGAACAGTACATAGAGTGCGTACCCGATTACGACCACGCCAAGCGTGGTCGTGATCAGGCGCTCGTCGATGAAGCCGAGCGCGTAGGTGCCCAGCGGGATGCCGATCAGTGAGGCCAGCGACAGCCGCCAGATCAGGTCCCAGCGCAGCGAGGCGCGGTAGCGGGCCAGCATCACCGCCCCGGCGACCAATCCGATCGCGGCGACGAGCGGCGTGGCGGTACGTACCCCGACCACGTGGATCAGCAGGGGCATGGCGACCAGGCCAAGCCCGAACCCGGCGACAGTCTGGGTAAAGATGGCAACGAACACTATCAGGGCGACGGTAGCGGACAGGGGATCGATGACCATGCGGATTGCTTTTCAGGCTGGCGTAAAGAATAGAGAAGGGCGATTGTAGTCGCCCCTCTGGTGAAGACGTATTCTACTGCGTAATTCCGGATGCTGACAAGAAGCCTCAGTCGCTGGCGAGCGTCCAGGTGAGCCCTTCCGCGGTGATCCGGACGTTGGACTTGACGGTAATTTCGTAGTTATCACAGTCATTAGCCCGCAGGTCATATTTGCCTTCCGGGATGCCCGTAATCGTAAAGGACTGGCCGGGTTCGACCCGGTTATCCTGCCCAAGCTGGTCGTTTCCCCATGCCTCAGTCGTGGACGGAGAGACGTACACATAGCAGACGGTCACGTCCGCGGTGTTGTTGACAATCGTAAGGGATCCGGCTCCTTCGCCTTGCTGCTCGACCGGGTAATCGGTTGCAGGGACGCCAAAGCCACAGGCTGCCAGCAGGCTCGTGCTCACCAGCAGGACAAGCAGAAGCAGCCCGCCGCGCTTCAGGGTAGAGAATTTCATCGGGTTTCTCCCTCCGGGTAGATGCTGCGCGTACTGTAGATCGCTTTTCGGGGTGGCGCAACAAACCACCGGACCAGCGCAGGGCACGTTCCGGCAAACAGAAGGGGCGATCAGCGATCGCCCCCGGTTACGGATAGTTTTCCTCCGCGAAAGTGCGGGCCGGGCCTAGTTGTCAGTGAAGGTCCAGGTGATGCCCTCAGTGGTAATCTCGACGCCCATCTCCGAGTCGATCTCGGTGTTATCGCAGTCATCCGCCCGCAGGTCATACGTGCCGACGGGGACATCCGTAATGGTGAAGGTCTGCCCTGGCGCGACGGTGTTGTCCGACCCGAGCTGGTCATCCCCCCAGCTATCGGAGGTGGTGGACGAGATATACACGTAGCAGATCGTCTTGCTGCTCGAGTTGTTCACAATGTCTACTGAGCCGGGCCCACTTTCAACCGGTGCAGCGGTCGGCGGCACAGCGGTCGGCGGGACCGGTGTGGGGGGCACAGCCGTCGGGTCGGCGCCACCGCCCACGCAGGCCAGCGCACCGAGAGCCAGTATCAACACGGCGAGCAGCACCAGCCCGCCTCTCCTCAATCCGGAATTCGCCATGGTGTTCTCCTCCTGTGGTTACCAGTGCACGTACTCTATTCTCGATCGGCAGAAGGCGCAAGCCTGACTATCGGGCTACCGGCCTCAATCTGCGGCCATCGGCTGTGGCGCGGGACGGAACCACGATAGCACCAGCTTCACCAGCAGGCTGCTGCGCCAGAAGGCTACCGCTGCCATCCCGTGCGCCAGCACCGCGAACAGCGGCGGCTGCTCCCCGGTGTAGTACGTCCAGCATAGCCGGGTGGTGCCCCACAATTCGAGGAAGTAGCCGAACCCGGCCCCGGCGGCGAATGTCAGCAGCATCATCCGTTTATCCATTGGCCTGATGATCAGCAGCATGCACAGCAGCAGCGCGGCGAGTGTCAGTGATTTGGTGATGGTGGGCCACACGAAGACCAGCATCAGCGCCATGAACGCGCCAAATACTGCCCAGTAGAGCACGTCCACCACCCGGCCTTCAAATCGCTCGACACGGCGGTCGAGGAACCGCACGATCCGGTCGATCGACAGGCTGGCGACCGGCCACGCCGGGATGATCCACAGTGGCGGGCGCTCGGCGGTGTAGTACACCCACAGCTCCGTCTGGGTACCCCAGCTTTCGATAACCAGCCCTCCGCACAGGCCGACAAAGACGATCAGCACGTCTTTACGCAGGTCGGCACCGGCCATGATCAGCAGCGACATCGCCAGCCAGATGCCAATCAGCAGCCAGTCGATCAGCACCGTCCAGGGCAGGCCGGTCTTCCGGATGTAAGCCAGCACCTCCTGGTACAGCGGCCACCAGATCAGTGCGATCAGGCAGCAGGTGACAACAAAGGCGCTCATCAGGTAGTAGCTGTGTTCCGTCCAGCCGAGCAGCGTCGCCAGACGGTCAAGCGCACGGAATACCCGGCAGAGGGGCCTGAAAAAGGGAGAGGCGGTGGTGAGCTTCATGCGGCTTCCTTGTGATCGGCTTACCGGCTGTTCTTCGCCTGTTTCCGGCCCTTCGACCGGCGTGAGTACTTCGGCTCCTCGACGGGTGCGTACAGGCTGCGCCCGATGAACCACGCCGCAATCCCTGCCAGCCCGTATACTACGCCCAGTCCGATGTAGGTGGGGCGTAGATCTTCCTTGAAGAGCAGGATACCAGCCAGAATCTGGAAAACGGCATAGACGCCCATGGTCGGCAGGAGCACCTGCAGTGCGCCCCGCGCCCGGTCGAGCGCGTCGGGCCGGATGCAGCCGCGAAAGACCATCAGCGCGCTGATCCCGCCGATCAGGTCCTGCAGGGAGAGAAACAGCAGGTAACGCACCAGCCGCCCGGCTTCAAGGCCGGTGGTCTGGGAGAGTGTCCCCAGGTTCAGGAAGCCACCCAGCGCGGTGAAGGCGAATTCTGAGAGGAACGCCAGCGCGATCGCGCCGAAGAAAATCAGGCGACCGAGGGTCGCGTTGCGTCGCATGGGGAAGCATCCTTTCTCGCTGGCGAGCCAGGTGTGTCGGCCAGCCGCAGACACGCCTACTGTATACTCCAGAATCTCAAAAAATGCAGGTATCTGGCCGGTAGTTTTCCGGACGTGGGGGACTTGCTTGCGCGTCTGTATGACCTCTGCTATGCTGTGAATAACACTCACATCCCGTGTGGGGATTTCTATCCAAAGGAGTTCTGGAAGATGGCTGATCAAGAAGCATATTGTGTGAAGTGCCGCGCCACCCGGACGATGAAGGATGCCAAGATCGTCACGAATGACAAGGGTCGCAAGATGGCGAAGGGTGTCTGCCCGGTGTGCGGCACCAAGATGACTCGCTTCCTCAAGAGCAGCTAACTGGAACCTCTGTGTGGCCTTTGCAGGCCGCCTGAGCTTAACTGGCAGAGAGGGGACCGTGATGAACGGTCTCTTTTCTATTCATCGGCGGGCCGCGCCTGCGCTTCTGGCAGTACCCACACCATCTGGTCAGGCGAAGGCACGGGCGGGAGCAGGTATATCTCGATCCAGTTGTTCCACAGCACCAGGTTCGCGTCGTCATATCCCAGGTCGATTCGCATTCCTTTGACTGCGCCGCCGACGTCCAGCGCCTGCCCGTAGCCGTAGCCCGGCACGAACATCCGCGTATAGAGCGGAATCACCCGGGGGTCGGTGGCGACGATCCCTCGCACAACCGGAGTGCCCGTCCCGGACAGCCCGAAGAACGGGTCACCGGGCTGCTTGTGGCCCGCCGTCAGCGGGCTGTAGGAGGTTGCCAGTACACGCAGCCTGCGCCAGTACGCGACCGGGCCGCCCGGCGTCTGCGCGGTGTGCAGCACGATACGCGTGCCATAGGCGATCACCTCCGGTGTGGGCTCCCGCTCGATCCATTCACCACGCGGCACCGAATTGACCATCGCGCCATCTTCATACCGGACGGCGATTTCCCGGCGGCGCAGCCCCGGAAGGCCGGGCGCCACCAGTCGCAACTGGTCGAGTTCCATCATGGGGTCCGGGATGTAGCGCGTGGTGTACGGAATCTCCTCTTCCTCAATGGTTGGCTCGATACGAACCCGCACCAGCCGGATCGTCAACCCGGGCGAGAGCGGCGTTTCGGGCGGTGGGATGAGGTAATCCCCGCCGGAGGGGGCCAGACCGAGTTCAGCCAGCGCATCCGCGACGGTTGATGCCCGGGTACGCAGTGCCCGTGTCTGTCCGTCAGCGGCGATACTGACCGGGGTGCCGCGCCTGATCTCGACGATGACCGTCTCCCCTGGCGAGATAGCATCGAGTGAGGTGTCCGGCGGTGGAGTGACCCGGTCACCTTCGTAGAGCCTATAGCCTGCGGCTTCGAGCGCCACACCCACTGTCGGGGCGCTGCCCGGCACAGTAGAGTGGACGGGCGCTGCGCCCGGGCTGGTGTATTCTGTAATCGACAGGATGTACGCCCGGCGCACACTCACTTCACGGGGGATAGCGGGTACGTGTGCCAGCGCCGGGTCCCGCGCGATCTCTGCCGGGCCGGGGCGTACTGCCCGGTCTACACGGAGCGTGTCCCCCGGCCCCATCGTGATCGCCAGCAGGCCAGGTATCTGCGATGCATCTGCACCAGGCAGTTCCATGCGCCGCGTGTCGCCATCGACATGCACGGTGACAGGGCGCTGTTCCGCGACAGTAATCACCATAGCGGAGCTGACGGGGCTGTCCGGCGGTGGGTCGATGTACAGGGTGCGGTCGAGCCGGACGCCGGCGGCACGCACCATCCCGGCGACACGGGGCCGGTGGTTGCGGACTTCGACCGGGCTGCCGTTCACCACTACCGTCACCGGGGTGCCTGTTGCCAGCCATACCCATCCGGTAGCCAGCAGGGCGGCCAGGCCGAACGCATATGGCAGCACTGGCCAGAACCAGCCCATCTGTGAGGGTGGTGTGCTGCGCCGCGCGCGGGGACGGTAGATCGTACCGGGTTGTTCACCTGGAAGGGGCAGGCGGGGGAGTTTTCGGTCTGGCATACTACTCCTTGCTATCCATTCGTTCAGCATGGGCTGATGATGAAGTACAAGGGGTTGGAATCTCCCAGCATAAGTCAGGATCATAACCTGAATGACACGGATATGTGGTAAGATTTACACTGTATTCATGTCTGTTGATCTGTGAGGCCTGCCATGGAACTGACCTCTTTACAATGCCCGAACTGCCGGGCGCGGCTCCCGCTGGGCGAAACGGACACAACCGTTG
>JADZAD010000048.1 GCA_020852775.1 Anaerolineae bacterium | reverse complement strand
TGTTCCGGGCTGTCCCCGATGAAGATGGCTTCTTCCGCTTTGACATCCAGCGATTCAAGGGCCAGCCGAAAGGGGAGCGGGTGCGGCTTCATGTGGCCGATATCCGCGGCGCTCAGGCAGAGATCGAAGTACTGAGAGAGATTATACGCCGTCATCTCAACTTCGCGCTTCTGCATCGGGATTGTCATGTTGGTGATCAACCCGATCTTCAGCCCGGAGGCACGGATGGTGGTCATTACGGTGTGGGTATCCGTAAAGGGCTGTATCCCCGGAATAGGCCGCCATGCAAAACGCTGAAAGACCTCAGCGAACGTCATCTCTGAAAGTACCAGGCCGGATTCCGCCAGCGCATCACGCAGGTTATGGGTGGCGCTGGGGGCGAACCACTCCGGCGGCTCTGCGCTCTCCCAGCGGTGGTTGGAGATCTGACGGTACTGCCTGCACAGGTCGTCCAGTGAGGGGACAGCGAAGCCCTGCTCGAGCAGGTAAGCATGAACTGGCCGGAGCGGTTCACGGATGATATCGGCCCAGTTGACGTGTATCTGGCTCCAGTCGATCAGGGTCTCATCCAGGTCAAACAGTAAGGCACGCAACATACTTCTCTTCCCCGGTCAGATGATTAGCGGACAGAACAGGAGCCTCCGTTGGGTACGGTTCAGAGGGCCTTGCGCCAGGCAGGGTACCACAGATCAAACACCGTGAACATGTCCGAGAGGCGATAGATGATTGCGTTAGGCTTGATCCCTTCGGGCAGCGTGGTGCCGTTCCGCCGGATGAAGATGGCGCGCATCCCGGCAGACTGTGCTCCGGCGACGTCATCGTACGGGCGATCGCCTACGTAGACTGCTTCTTCGGGTGGGACGCCCAGCCCGGAAAGAACCGCCTGAAACGCTGCCGGATGGGGTTTCATCTTGCCGACATCCCCCGCCGTTGTCCGGAAGTGGAAATACGGCCTGATCCCCAGTTCATCAAGCTCTCGATCGCGCATCCACATCGGTTGGGCGGCGTTCGTCAGCAGTCCGATTTGCAGGCCGCTGTCATACAGTGTCCTGAGGACGTGCTCCGTATCCGCGAAGGCCCTGACCCCCGGCATCAGACCCCAGGCAAACAGGCGCTGCAGGTGATCCATGTCAAGGCGTTCTCGCTCAAGCCCCAGACTGGTGAGTGTCTGCCGCAGGATGTCTTCCTGCCGTGGGGCATCCCAGTCCCGGAGGTAGGCACCGCGCCAGGATTGATCGATCAGGATGCTGTAGGTTTCGATGACCGTCTCGATCGGCGGCAGAAACGGATCCTGTGTCAGAAGGTAGTCATACACCGGGCGAATATGCTCGATGGTGACTTCAGTCCAGCCGGCACGGCAGCCGCTCCAGTCTATCAACGTATCATCCAGATCAAATACTACGGCATGTAGCATATCATATCCAGACTAAGACCCTGTTAAGCGGGGTTATCGCCCCGCTGCCGGAGCACAGGCAGCGCTCGCATGATCGACAGGGCGCTGGGGGCATCCGCGATCAGCCCCTCCTGTACCATGTGCAGCACGGCATCAAGCGACATCACATGACGCTCCATCACTTCAGTGACCTCGTGCGCTGGCTCTCCGAGATTGACATCATGCGCCACAAACACATGACAGATCTCGTTGCTGACGCCGGGCATGGTGTAGAAATGGCCTATACGGGTCAATCGGTCAGTTGTTCCGCCGACCTCTTCAGCCAGTTCACGCAGGGCGGTCGCTTCCGGTGAGTCGCCGTGCTGGATGCCGCCGGCCGGGACTTCCCACAGCCATTCCTGCACGGTATGGCGATAGTTACGGATCAGCACGATCTGCCCATCCGGCAGTTGGGGCACGATGAACACCGCTCCGGCGTAGCGGTCAACGACGGTGTACACACCATCCTCGCCGTTGGGCAGGCGAATCTGATCCTGCCGCAGCCGGTACCACGGGCTGCTCCAGATGACTTCGGAGTGCAGGGTTGTGATTGGGATGTCTGGCATAGGCTGTAGTTGGTTCGGACGGTTCGGTGTTTCTGACACGGTATAATATCCCCAAACGGGCTGTCTTGCTTGAATGAGGCGTTCTGTGGCTGTACAGCATCACGACTGGGGAATCATCGGGCACGAATGGGCAGTAAGCCTGCTGCAGGGCCGCCAGGCCTCCGGGCGGTTAGGCCACGCTTACCTCTTCACCGGGGTTGCCGGCGTTGGCAAGTCTACCTTCGCGCTGAGGCTCGCGCAGGCCATGAACTGCTCCGCGCCAGATGCGCCCTGCCGGGCCTGCCGTACCTGCACCCTGATCGAGCGCGGGATTCACCCCGATGTGCACCAGATTGAGCCTGAAGGCACCTCGATCAAGATCGAGGTAATACGTGATCTTCAACAGAAACTCGCTATGCCACCCTTTGAGGTACGCTACCGCGTGGTGATCATCAACGCTTTTCAGAAGGCGACGCCCGCGGCGATGGATGCGCTTCTCAAGACGCTCGAAGAGCCTACTCCCGCGGCCCGGCTGCTGCTGACCTCAGATGTTGCCGAGACGCTTCTACCAACGATTGTCTCCCGCTGCCAGGTTGTACCGCTGCGCCCTGTCCCTGCCCCACAGATCGAGGCGTGGCTGGCCCAGCACGAAGGAATCGATCCGGTCGATGCGCACCTGCTGGCCCATCTTGCGCAGGGCCGCCCGGGCTGGGCGTTGACCGTTGCCCGGGACGCGGAACAGATGGCGGCACGACGAGCGATCCTCGATGCGATCGTTGCCGCGGTCTCCGCCAACCGTACCGGGAGATTCTCCTACGCGGAGGCGATCGCGGGCAGCGATTCGCTGACGCTGATTCTCAGCCTATGGCAGGCATGGTGGCGCGATGTTCTTCTGCTGGCCGAAGGCTCGGCGGTCGCCCCGGTTAACGCGGATTACACGGAAACACTCTCCGGGCTGGCCGCCCGTATTACACCGGAGGTGGCACGTCGGGCACTGCAGGCTGTGCGCGATACGCAGGATCGCCTCGATCGTAACGCTAACACGCGCCTCGCGATCGAGGTCATGCTGCTCGATATGCCTTATCTGTAAGTCGATCTATTCCCCGGTTTCGGCCCTGATCTGCTCGATCACCCCGGCCAGCGCCTCGTAAGGCTGCGCTCCCATTACCAGGTATTTCTCCGCGAAGACCAGCGCCGGGACGCCATTCAGCCCGTAGGCGTGGGCGGTACGGATATCATCTTCGACCTGCTGCTCGCAGGCAGGGTTCTCCAGCGCCATTTCAAACGCCTCCGGGTCAAGCCCCGCCTGTGCTGCGATTTGCCTCAGCGTTTCAACCTGGCTGATATCCAGCCCCTGCTGCCAGTAGCCTTTAAGCGTCAGCGCGTGGTAGGCAGGGCCATGGCCCTGCTCTTCAGCGAACTTTGCACCGATCAGGGCGGCGCGGCTGTCGATCCCGAATGGGCCGCTGTTCAACTCAAGCTGATAGGCGTCACGGGCGATCTGCGCAAGCCGGGGCTGTGCCGACTCGATGGTGGCACGCTGCTCGGCTGACATCGATGGAGACCCTTTCGGGCGCAGTTCATACGAGTGCCAGATCACATCAATATCGTACTTTTTCTGGAGCTTCTCCAGACTGGAGGAGACGAGGAAACACCACGGTCAGACGTAATCCGACCACACATCGATTCGAATTGGCATGAATCACAGTCCTGTGGGATGAGATAGCTATCCCGGAGTATATCGTCCTGCGCGCCGGGATGGTTAGCGGGTATGGTTCGGGTAGATCAACCGGAGGAGATTGTCGAGCCGCGGCTGCTCGTTGCTGAGCAACCGTGCGGCCTCGCGCCCGGCCTCGACCAGAAACGGGTACTGTTCGCGCTCTGGCAGCATAGTGGCGGCCATCAGCAGAGTTGCGGCAAGGAGCTGCTCCCCGGGCACCTGCCCGTTGCTCAGCACCATGCGAAAGTAATCAAACTGCTGCGTGACAGCGCGGGTCTCCTCCGGATTACAGAGATAAACCGGGTCGAGGCTGATTGGCGGGCGCGGCGGGAGGGCGTAGTGAATTCTGCCATCAAAACCCCGGTAGCCGATCGAGATCACGCTCATCTCCACCGGTACGATCCGGTGATGGTGCTGATCGCGGATGATCTCTTCGCTCAGGGTGTTCGCCAGCACAAGTTGACGTACCAGCGGGTCGTCATCAATATGGATGTCATACAGCAGCCCGTAGACGACTTCGCGTGTGCCACCACGCGGCTGTGCCCGGACGACCATCCCGAAGGCGGGCTGGTCGATCTGCTCGACACGCGCCCCGGCGGAAAAGCCCGCGGTGCCGGCACGCAGAACATGGGCGATCGGGAAGTCATACATCTCACTCATGCGGGCTGTCCTTATCTCATCTCAAAGCGGGTTCTGGGGCTGCGGGCGGCGTCTTTGCCCTTCTGCTTGTCACTGCGGCTGTTGAAGACGCCCTGCCGGTTGAGTGCGACCTGTATCATCAGATCGAGCTGGCGTGCTTCATCAAACTTGACGAGCGCCAGTTCGTCTGCCCGCGTCAGGGCGTAAGGGTAGCGGGACATCAGTTCCTGGCATTGGAGGTAGATCAGCACCTGCAGTTCCCCGACGAGCTCCCGGTTCTCTGCCACCCACATCGGAATGTCCACCCGGGCGATCTTGGGGGGTTCACCCTGCCCGGCGACGTTCAGGTAAAAGAAGGCGATCTCGTGGCTGTCACCCCCTGCGCGGCGGAACTCCTTGTTCTGCGGCGACATCTGCACGAACAGCGCTGAGCGTTCACCCGGATCAAGGAAGGTGGCAAAGAGCGCGATGTCGCGGATGCCTTCCAGCCGGCCGTCGTTCGCCAGAGAGCTTCGGCTGACGGTTTCGGGGGCAAGGTCAAGCAGATGCAGCATGTTAATGGCGAAACGGCTGCGTGGGCGATCCGTGTAGCCGACCAGCCCGGCATTGACCTCACGCAGGCGGGTCATCGCACCGAAGTAGATGCTGAGAAGCTGGGAGCGATCAGGCACATCTTTGCCCATCACGAAGAGCAGCGGGCCATCCAGCAGAGCGAGTAGCGGGCGGGCCTCACCGCGCTGATGCCAGGCGTTCTCCGCCAGCGCCGCCATCTCCGCGACCGTGCGCCGCGCCGAGACGATCGCGGCGGTGATGGGTGCGCGATCAGTGGTTTGCAGGTAGCCGGTTTCATAAAAGAGATACGGCTCGCTGATGATGGTAGGCGGCATGCCGCTGCCTGTATGAATGATGATGGTGCCGGTGTTGAGCAGATAGTAGTTTGAACTGCTATGGCGGTCGGGGGCGATCTGCGATCCATCGGTGGCGACGATTGTCGCGGAAGCCGGCGGAGCAGCAGGCAGGTAGCGGTGCATGATCGGCTCATCGAGCGGACGGGCACCGCGGTAGCCCGCATCTTTCTCAACCGCATCCTGTACCCGCTCATGGACCAGTGCCAGCAGGGCCGGATCGGCATACGCCTCCATGATCCGCAGGGCGATCTCCAGCTTGCTTTCGATATCAACTTCCTGGGCGGCCAGATAGGCCCCCATCTTATCGACCTGCTGCGTCAGTTTCTGGAACTCCAGGACCATGCTCTCTACCTGTACCATTATGGACTCTTATCGAACGGCTACTAGATTAGCACTTCTGTTCTGTTGTGTCAAT
>JADZAD010000047.1 GCA_020852775.1 Anaerolineae bacterium | reverse complement strand
TGCGAGAAGCGAGGAATAAGCGGGAACAGCGGGCGTGAATTGGCGATCTCCCGCGTGAGCAGCGCCTGCCTCTCCTGCTCCGAGAGGGCAAGGTAGTTTTCGCAGGTACCATAAGCACGGAAGATCTCGTCCAGCGCGGCCGCATGCCGCCGCGCATCCTCACGGATCTCCAGCGGGACCAGGTGCAGCCCAAACAGACGTATGCGCCCCATCAGGCTGCCCAGCATGCCCTTTGCCACATAGCGGCCGCGGTTCTGCAGCAGGCTCTGCTCGACAAGCTGCAGATCGGACAGCAGATCGGCGCCCGTTTGGTAGGCATCTTCCGACAGCCGCTGGCGAATCACGGTCATCAACTGGCGATAGACCTCGCCGGGAAATCGCCTGGCAAGAGTGTCGTGATCCATCAGCGCGGCGTTCAGAGCAGGCGAGACAGCCACTTCGTCCTGTGACTGTGTCAGATGCTCACCGAGGAACGCCAGATCGTGCAGGTAACGCTGCTGGGCCGCCCGGCGCAGCGCGTCAAGCGTTTCAAGGGTCACAGCCGGCGTGACGTTCGGGTTGCCATCGCGGTCACCCCCCACCCACGAAGCAAACGACAGTATCGCGGGCAGGTCAGACCAGTCCTCATCCGGGTAACTCTCCCGGAGCGCCTGCTCCAGTTGCAGGTAGATGTCCCCGGTCACATCCATGATAGTGTTGGTCAGGAAGTACAGGCCGTAATCGACCTCATCCGCGACGGTGGCGACGGACGCGCGTGAGATGCGTGTCTGCCACATGCCTTCGATCACTTCCAGCAGGGCTGTTTCCAGCGCTGCCTGCTCTCTCGATAGCAGGTTCCGGCGGTCACGCCTCTCGATCATGCCCGCGATATGGCGCAGTTTGACCAGTACTTCCTTGCGCTTCGACTCCGTTGGGTGGGCGGTCATCACCAGCCGGACACGCACCTTGTTCAGCAGCTCACGCATGGCCGGGGCATCGATACCGGTCTGCTGCAGCGCCAGCACTGCCCGCCGGATGGATACCGGTTCCGTGTCGGCAGCCTCGCGCTGGCGCAGCACCCGGATGCGCTGTTGATCCTCTGCGATGTTGATCAACTGGAAGTAAAGCGTGAAGGCTTTGACCAGAATACGCTGGGCGTCCTGATCAAGCCCTGAAATCAGTGTTATCAGGCGCGCAGTCGCCTCATCATTGCCGCCGCGTCGTGCCTTGGCCGTCAGTCGTACTTCTTCGACGAGGTTGAATGCCTCTTCGCCGTGCTGTTCGCGGATCACGCGGCCCAGCAGGTTGCCCAGCAGGCGGATGTCACCGCTGAGCGCATTCATCAGGTTCTGATCAGGGAGAGAAGGGACTGACATAAGCTGCCGTTATCCTGGGCCAGAAAGGACATACTTCTGTAAGGTATGGACCGGTATGCCGCTCATCAGACACTGAGAAGCCTCCGGTCAAGTGCTGTGTAACGGGATGAAACCGGGTTGTTCCGCACCGCTATCGCAATCGCCTTGTGCGATCCGACCAGGACAACAAGCTGCTTTGCGCGGGTAACCGCGGTATACAGCAGATTGCGCTGGAGCAGCAGGTAATGCTGCGCGATGATCGGCATCACGATCGCCGGATATTCGCTCCCCTGCGAGCGGTGCACACTGATCGCGTAAGCGTGCATCAGTTCGGGCACATCGATGAAGTCATAAGCGATTTCCCGGTCATCAAACACAACGGACATCGTCTGCTCGGCAAAGTCGAAAGCGTGTATCCGCCCGACATCACCATTAAACACCTCTTTTTCATAATTGTTGCGCGTCTGGAGCACCTTGTCGCCGACGCGGTAGACCTGCCCGCCGATTGCCTTCTCTGCCGGGCGCCCCGCCGGATTGAGTGCCTGCTGCAGCCGGATGTTGAGATTGGCAACCCCCGCCTGCCCACGATACATCGGCACCAGCACCTGCACGTCCTCGAAAGGGTTCAGCCCGAAACGCTCCGGGATGCGCTGCTGTACGACTTCCACCACGAGATCAGCGGCGCGCTGGGGTTCATCCTCGATGCGGAACAGGAAGAAATCCTGTGCATCACGGAGGAACAGAGGGAGTTCACCCCGGTTGATGCGGTGGGCGTTCCCGATAATCAGGCTGTCGCTCGCCTGCCGGAAGATCAGGCTCAGGCGGGTTACGGGGATCACCCCGGAGTCAATCAGATCGCGCAGGACATCGCCCGCACCCACGCTCGGAAGCTGATCCACATCCCCGACAAGGAGCAGGTGTGAGCGCGGGTCGAGAGCGCGCACCAGCGCATTCGCCAGCACCGCGTCCAGCATCGAAGCCTCATCCACCACGATCACGTCGTAGTCAAGCGGGTTATCCTCACCGTGCTGGAAGCGCCCACCCGCGTAGCCGAGCAGCCGGTGAATGGTACGGGCAGGCTGCCCGGTCGCCTCGCTGAGACGCTTCGCCGCTCTCCCGGTCGGAGAGGCCAGCGCAAACGAAGACTTCTCCTGGCGCAGCAGGTCGATCAGCACACGGAGCGTGGTGGTCTTGCCGGTGCCGGGGCCGCCGGTCAGGATGCTGACCCTGTGCGTCACCGCCGTCTCGACGGCCGCCTGCTGCTCCGCGGAGAGATCAACCCCGGCCTGTGCCACCAGGGCGGCGATCCGGGCCTTCAGCCCGCGCTGCTCCAGCCGGGCAAGGCGGGATGTCGGCTGATTCAGCATCCGCCCCAGCCGTGAGGCGATCCCCACCTCCGCGTAGTACGATACCGGCAGATAGACCGCCCGGTGCGTCTGCTCCGCCATGGAGATATCCTCGATGATCACCATCTCGTGCTGCACAGCCCGCGTCAGGGCCTGGGCTGCTGCCTCAACCTCCACCTCCAGCAGTTCTGCTGTTTCACGCGTCAGTTGGGCGGAGGGCAGGTAGAGATGCCCCTCGTCCAGTGCCTGGTTCAGCGTGTAGACAAGGCCCGCTTCGATACGCGCCGGGTGATCTGCCGGGAGGCCGAGGTTGCGGGCGATCTGGTCGGCGGTCTTAAAGCCGATGCCGATGATGTCACGCGCCAGCTGGTACGGATCGGTCTCAAGCTGGCGGATCGCGTCAGCCCCGTACTGGTTGTAAATCTTGACGGCGAGCCCGGTACTAACCTGATGGCTCTGCAGGAAGAGCATAATCGACTGCACTTCCTTCTGCTCCGCCCACGCCCGCATGATCATCCGGGCACGGCCCTGCCCGATACCTGGCACCTCGTAGAGGCGCTCCGGCTTCAGGTCGAGCACCTCGAGCGTGTCCTCCTGAAACTGATCGACAATTCGTTCGGCGAATACCGGCCCAATCCCCTTGATCAGGCCGGAACCCAGGTAGCGCTTGATCCCCTCCAGGGTGGCCGGGCGAATCCGTTCCAGCAGGTCAACCCGGAACTGCCGCCCATGCCGGGTATGGGTCTGCCAGTTGCCCTGCATGCGCACGGATTCCCCGCTACTCAGGTCAGGCAGGGTGCCGACGATGGTGACCAGCCCGTCTTCGCCCACCGCATTCCAGAAGGTGAGCGGCGAAGACGGGGCGAGCCGCGCTACCGTGTAGCCGTTCTCCGGGTTGGTGTAAGTGACACGCTCGATAACACCTTCGAGGATTTCGAGAGGAGCGTCAGGCAGCATGGCGGATCTCAGGGAGCACCAGGGGTGGGGGTCGCCGCAGCCGCGGCACGCAGGCGGTACAGCCTGTCCAGCCGCGCATCCAGATCGGCGGCAAAGGGATAGCCGAACACGTCCGCCCAGTAGCGCGTCCATTCCAGGTCACGGATCGCGGATTCGGTCTGTCCCTGCGCGGCAAGGACGGCGCCGCGCACGTAATGGCCAAGCCCGCTTTCATCCAGTTCAAGGGCACGATTGGCATCTGCCAGTGCGAGGTCCAGCGCGCCAGTCGCTTCGTATGCACGCGCCCGCGCTTCGAGGATACGGGCGGCCTGTACGTCGCTCAGGTCGAGCGCCAGCGCTGCCTGCGCCCGGTCGATCACCGGGCCATACTGGCCCAGTTCCGCCAGCGTCCGGATCGCCAGCACCTCAAGCATCGGATCGGGCACTTCAGCATCTCGGATCGCCTCCGCATCCGCCAGTGCCTCGTCATACAGGCCCAGCGCAAAGGCGCTCTCAGCCCGGCCCATGCGCGCCTCCCGGCTCTGCGGGTCAACCGTCAACGCCGCATCGAAGTCCGCGTAGGCCAGCGCAAAACGCCGTTCAGCGAGATAGTATTCACCGCGCCCGGTGAGCGCCTCCGCGGGGGATGGTGAAAGCTGAACGGCCCGCGCATACGCTTCAAGCGCATCGGCCGCGCGGCTCTGCTCCCGGTAAATCCCCGCGAGCAGCAGCCAGCCCTCCGCGCTGGAAGGATTGACGGTGAAAACGTAGTCCTCCAGGTCAACGAGCGCCCGGTCAGCGAACCCGGCGGCAAGCCGTGCCCGGCCCAGCCAGACGTTTGCCGGCTCCGCGCCGGGGTCGATGTAATGCGCCAGTTTCGCCAGCGCCAGCGCGCGCTCCGGCTCCTCGGTGGCAAGGGCAATCCGGCTTTCCAGCACGAGCAGATCGACGTTGTATTCATAGCGCCCGGAGGTGCGCGCCGCATCGATCTCGGCCTGCGCCGCGGCGGTATCGCCCTGCACAAGATACAGGTCAGCCTGGTTCAGATACGCCATCAGCAGCAGAGGGTCGAGCGTCCGGGCGCGTTCATTGGCAGCCCGTGCCCGTTCAACTGCCCCCTGCCGGGCATAGACCAGCCCCAGCGCCGCCTGCACCGGGGCGAACTGGCTGTCAGCCCGCTCCCCGGCCAGCAGCGCCGCCAGCGCCTCATCCGTGCGGCCCAGCGCGAACAGCGCCATCCCTTCATAATAGGCAGCATCGACCGTGATCTCACCGGCAGCGCGGGCTTCTTCGATCAGGGAAAGCGTGGCTGTGTAGTCCCCGCGGGTGTAAGCGGCAATTGCGCCCGTGAGCGGGCTGGCGGGATGCGGGGTAGCGATGTACAGGGGTGTAGGCGTCATCCCGAAGCGCAAATCACCCCGCGGGGCGTTCCCCGGCGCGAGGCTGGGTTCCGGGGTCAGGTCGAAGCCTTCAGGCAGAGGGGTGCGTGTTGCACGGGGCGTCACGGTGATCGTGGGGGTCAACGATGGGGTGAGGGTGGGCTGGCTGGTCAGCGCCGCCGCAATCTCCCGTTCCTGCCGTGCCCGCCGCAGCGAAGCCCCTGCGGCCAGCGTTCCCCCCAGCAGCGTGATGATCAGCAGCGCACTCCCCCCCGCGATCAGCAGCAGGCGCGGCGTTACGGTGATGCGGACACGCGGCACATAAGGGAGGTTCACGTCCAGCGAGGGCAGCACAAAACCACCCGGCACTCGGCCGGGTGAAGGCATTGCCCAGTCGATCGATCTGGCACCCCGGGCCTGTTCCTGTTCAAGGCGTTCCAGCAGCCCCCGCACCTCAGACTGTGTGCGGGCCAACGTCTCCTCGGTGATCACCGGGATGGTGCTGTCAGGCGGCAGGTAGGCGGCTGGCTGCTCCGGGGATGGCTCCGGTGGAGCAGCCTCCGGAGCGGGAGCAGGCGCCTCGACACCCAGTGCGTGCAGTCCTTTCAGCGCGGACGGGTTCGCCGGGTTGATCTTCAGCACCTGCCGCAGGCAGTGGATACGCTCTTCTCTCGACTGAACCGCACCGGTCAGCCACAGCCAGGCGGTCTCGTTGCGCGGATCATCCCGCAGCACCCGTGCCAGCAGATGGCGCGCCTGTTCAGGCCGCCCGGCCCGGAGCGCCGTAATCGCCAGCTGGATCAGGTCATCCGCGGATTCAGGCATCATGGTTCCCGCTCAGTGGTACGGTGATGGGCGCATTGTACACCCGCCAATCCGGAGGCGCATAACCGGGCGGTCACTCCTCAGACGGCAGCGTATGCGCGCCCATGATGCTCCAGCCGGAATCCACGTACACAACCTGCCCGGTTACCGTCCGGGCGAGATCCGAGCACAGCCAGATCGCGGTATTGCCGACATCTTCGGGGGTGACCAGTGTCCGTAATGGGGATGCCTGTTCGTGCAGGCGGTAAGTATCTCTGAACCCGGCCACTCCGGAGGCCGCGAGCGTCTTGATCGGCCCGGCAGAGATCGCGTTCACCCGGATGCCGCGCGGGCCGAGATCATGCGCGAGGTAGCGTACCGAGGCTTCCAGCGCCGCCTTGGCGACGCCCATCACGTTGTAATGCGGCAGCACCCTGACGCTGCCCAGCGCGGTCATCGCCAGAATTGAGCCACCGGAGGGCATCAGCCTCTCCGCGTGCCGCGCCAGCGCCACCAGCGAATACGCGCTCGTCTCCAGCGCGGTATTGAAGCCTGCCCGGCTGGTCTCGACGAAGCGCCCGTCCAGGTCGCGCCGCTCGGCGTAGGCGATCGAGTGGACGACCACGTCCAGCGCCCCGTAGGCCTCTTCCGCGCAGCGGAAGACACGCTCAAGCGCGGCGTCATCGTTGACGTTGCATTCCTCGATCAGCCTCGCGTTCAGGCTCTCCGCCAGCGGACGAACCCGTTTTTCCAGTTCCGGGATGCCGTAGCAGAAGCCCACCTCCGCGCCCTCGGCGTGCAGCGCCTGTGCGATGCCCCAGGCGATCGAGTACTTGTTCGCGACGCCGAAAACCAGCGCCTTCTTCCCCGCGAAGAGCATCATGTGACGGCCCCTGTGCCGATGAGGACGGTTTCAGTCGATTATAGCACAGCGCAAGTTGGGCCTGAGCGGGCCTTATGGGTCAGTGAACGGAAGTGTCGAACTTGCTGGAGAAGCTGTATGAGGCGTTTCAGTACCCTCAAACGGGTCTATGGAACAGTGAACGCGTGGGAGCCGGAAGGAACCTACTCGCGCTGGGAGATCGTTTCAGTACCCTCAAACGGGTCTATGGAACAGTGAACGGATGTGTCCCGCAGACCGATCAGCGTATCGACCCCGTTTCAGTACCCTCAAACGGGTCTATGGAACAGTG
>JADZAD010000046.1 GCA_020852775.1 Anaerolineae bacterium | reverse complement strand
TGCGCCCCGGCTCTGTGTGCAGAGCCGGGGCGCATCATTCCGAGTGGTTTCTGAGCAGGCCGGGCTTCAGACCGCCATCAATTCCTCAAACTGGTTGCGATCCAGCGTTTCGACCTCCAGCAGCATGTTCGCCAGAGCGATCAGCTTATCACGGTGCTCGGTCAGGATCGACCGGGCGCGGTCGTAGCTGTTCTTCAGGATGCGATCCACTTCCTTGTCGATGGTGTGGGCCGTCTCGTCGCTGTAGTCGCGCTGTTCACCCAGGCTGCGGCCCAGGAAGACCATGTTCGGGTCATCCGAGAACACACGCAGGCCCACCTTTTCACTCATCCCGTAGCGGGTGACCATCGCCCGCGCTATCGACGTGGAGCTTTCGAGGTCGCTGCTGGCCCCGGTGGTGATCCGTCCGAACATGATTTCTTCCGCCGCGCGCCCACCAAGCAGGCCGACGATCCGGTCTTCGAGATGCTCGCGGCTGTGCAGGCTGGTATCGGCACTCTCCGGGAGTGGCATAACGTAGCCGCCAGCCATCCCCCGCGGGATGATCGTGATCTTATGTACCGGGTCCGCGTTCTGCAGGAAGAACATCGTCACGGCGTGGCCTGCCTCATGGAAGGCCACCACCTCTTTCTCTTCCGGCGTAATCACCCGTGAGCGGCGCTCCGGACCCATCGCGATCTTCTCCATCGCGTCCTGGAAATCCTGCATGTTGAGCGCATTGCGCCCACGGCGTGCGGCGAAGATCGCCGCCTCGTTGACGAGGTTTTCCAGGTCAGCACCGGCGAAACCGGGTGTAATCTTGGCGATGGTCTCCAGGTTGACCTCGGAGAGCAGTGGCTTGCCCCGCGTATGCACTTCGAGAATCTGCTGGCGCCCTCTGACATCTGGCCGCGTAATATACACTTTACGGTCAAAGCGGCCCGGGCGCAGCAGGGCCGGGTCGAGTACGTCAGAACGGTTCGTGGCCGCGATCACGATGATGTTGGTATCGTTATCGAAACCGTCCATCTCGACCAGAATCTGGTTGAGCGTCTGCTCACGCTCGTCATGCCCACCACCCAGGCCAGTGCCGCGCATACGCCCGACCGCATCGATCTCGTCGATGAAGACGATACACGGGGCAACCTGCTTGGCTTTGGTGAAGAGGTCACGAACACGGCTCGCGCCAACACCGACGAACATCTCAACGAACTCCGAACCGGAGATGCTCATGAACGGCACGCCCGCCTCCCCGGCGACTGCGCGGGCAAGCAGGGTCTTGCCGGTACCCGGAGGCCCGATCATCAGCACACCCTTGGGCACACGTGCTCCCAGCCGGATAAACTTCTCCGGCTCGCGCAGAAACTCGACGATCTCCTGTAGTTCCTGTTTGGATTCCTCCACACCGGCAACATCGGCAAATGTCACCACGGGCGTATCCACGTTGATCATCCGTGCCCGGCTGCGCCCAAAGCTCATCGCCTGATCCTGGCCAGAGCGCATCGAGCGCATCATAAAGAGCACGAACCAGGCAATCAGGCCGATAGTGAGCAGATTAAAAAGCATGGGCAGCAGGCCCTGCCACGAGGCGCTCTCCTGCCGGATATCCAACTGCCGGAACTGTTCTTCACTGATTCCGTACAGCTTCAGCGTCTCCAACAGGCTGATATCAGGCTCTTTGCGTGACGCCAGTACGTTTCCGTCGAGCAGTTGGACGGTCACCATGTCGTTGCTGCTGACGGTGATCTTCTCGACCTGACCCTCGTTAACGTAGCGAGCTACCTCGGCCATCGAGATTTCCGAGCCGGCCCCTCGAAACTGGTTAAAGAGGATTTGCCCGCCGATGAACACGACGATCAGCACGGCGACGATAATCAGGCCGCGTGACCAGTTGACAGGGCTGTTCCCTTCTTCTGGATTCTTCTGTTCGCTCACCAGTAAGTCCTTAGCTTAAGCGCTGAGTCAGAGTGTGCCCGGGTTAACAATGTAAAGGTGGGACACGTATCGGAGTGTACCAGAAACGTGTGCATCGATCATCACCCGTGCGGCCTGGCAGAGAAGTTAACACATTTCTAATCCTGTGGCACGGGTGCAGACTGCCGGACACGGTGCTGCCAGGCGGCCTGCACCGTGTCGAAGGCCCTCGCCCCACCGTAGAGTGCCAGCACCACAAGGGGCGGCATGATGGGTGAACTCATGCGTGTGTCCATCCCCGATACCTGCGATCCCAGCGTGATGGCTGTCACATACAGCACGGGGACCGCACAGACCAGCAGCACGGTGAGGTCTCTGCGCCGGAACGCCTGCCATCCTCCCCAGGCTGCCAGTCCGTAGAGTATCAGCCGGTAAAGGATTTCGACCGGCCAGAACCATGTTGGATAAGCCAGGGTGACCATATACATTCGCCACAGCCCCACCCCGGTCCCCAGCAGCGCGTAGGGCCAGAACCGCCGCAGGCGGTCAAGCGCCACGATCTGCAATGCGCTGTGCAGAGCCGCGTTTTCCGCGCGCTGGAAATCCCACATGTCATCCGGCTCGATACGCTCCTGTGCGCGGGGATCACCTGCTTCTTCATAAACCAGCCGGACATACTCTGACTGAATGTCAGTGGTGGGCCTCCCTGTGGCAAGGTGCTCCGCGGAGAGGGCCCGGTAGAAGAGCAGGGTGAAGTTCGTGTGCGACGAATAGGTAAAGTAGCCGTTATAGTACAGGTTTCGTGCCGACCAGCCCGCATAGACCGCCAGTCCGACCACTGCCAGCGCCAGCGTAGGCCGCCACCAGCGGCGCACCAGCGGGATGAGGATCAGCGGGCTGACGACCCAGAGATAAATTGCGGTAGGGCGTGTCAGCATCGCCAGTGCCATCCATAGAGCCGCCAGGGCGAGGTCCTGCCAGCGCCGATCGAGCACATAGAAGGTGATGCACATCACAAAGAGCGCCATCATCAGGTTGAAGAGCGGCTCCGCCATCAGCGACGCGCTGATCCATACCAGCCCGGGATCAAGCGCGAGGATCAACCCGGCAAGAAGCGCCATGACTTCTGGCTGCTTCATGCCCGGAATGCGCGTGAACAGACGGTGCGCGGTAGAATATCCAACCAGCGGCGTGAGCGCCCCGAACAGCGTCTGGAGCGCAAGCGCATGGACATCGCCTCCACCCAGCCGGTAGACCAGCGCGACAGTCGCCGGGTAAAGCGGAGGCCGGATGCCCATCATCCAGTAGGACAGGTCAAGCGGCTGACCGGCGATATGGCGGGCCATGCCCAGCCAGCCGCGCACGTCGCTCCCTCCCAGGCGGAGGAACTCAGAGAGTTCGCCAGTCAGGGTAAGGGTGTAATCCAGCCGGGCTGCCATCAGCCAGAAACGCAGCGCAGCGGAGAGGGCGAAGATCAGCAGCATGGCCAGCATCGGGCGGCTGGCAAGACGCTGGATCAGAGTTGTGCGGGAGAGAGCGGGCATCCGGTTACCTGAGGGGTATGTACGGTAATCTGTCAGAAAGCGATCAGGTCATGCAGAATTGGCGTGTAAGAAACAAGGCTCGCCTCCAGATGGCGACATTCGCGGTAGAGGTCATCGGGGCATTTGCCCTGTTCTGGGCGCTCAACAGCGGGCAGAACACCGCTGCGGCGGTGGTATTTGCCGTCCTCGCTCTCGGAATGGGCGCGATCATCTGGCTGGATTAGGCCTCCGGATAAACTGCCGGATTCGCGAGGTGCGGCAGCCGCTTACCCGCCAGCCCGGCGATCAGGTTGTCTGCGGCAAGCTCCGCCATCTTCGTCCGGGTGGCGATCGTCGCCGACCCGATGTGCGGCAGCACCACAACCTGCGGCATCGAGAGCAGCGGACTGTCTGACGGAATTGGCTCAGGGTCGGTCACATCCAGCCCCGCCCCGGCAATGCGCCCTGCGGCAAGCGCCTCGACCAGCGCAGCCTGGTCAATCACGGGGCCGCGCGATGTGTTTACCAGAATCGCTTCCTGCCTCATCTGCGCGAGTTCACGCGCCCCGATCAATCCGCGCGTTTCCACCGTGAGCGGGCAGTGCAGCGTCACCACATCGCTGGAAGCAAGCAGTGTGGGCAGGTCTACGTAAGCCGCCCCAAGCCGGGCAGCGTCCGGATCCGGGGAGCGCTGTGTGTACAGAATGTGGCAGTCAAAGCCACGCAGCCGTTTAGCCACCGCCTTGCCGATGCGCCCAAAACCGATGATTCCGACGGTGCTGTGGTGCAGGTCACGTCCGACAAGCTCCATCGGGCGCCAGGTGACCCACTGGCCTGCCTTGATGAAAGCCGCTGACTCGATCACACGGCGCAGCGTAGCAAGGATCAGGGCCAACGCCAGGTCTGCGGTCGTCTCCGTCAGCACGCCGGGTGTATTGCCGACCGGGATGCCGCGCGCGGTACAGGCGGACAGATCGATGTTATCCACTCCAACCGCCATCTGGCTGATCACTCTCAGGGATGAACCTGCATCAAGCACTTCCGGGTCGATCCGGTCGGTGAGCATGCAGTACAATCCCGCGCAACCCGGCAGCCATTCAAGCAACGTCTCACGCGGGATCGGGTTATCACCCTCCCATATCCGTAGTGTGGCATGCCGGGCGATCGCATCCAGTACTGCCCGGGGTACGCGCCGGGTCACAAGCACTGTTGCCTGGCTGGATTCGCTTGCCATGAGTCATTCTCCCGGCTTACGGCTGGTGTGATAGTAAGGCTGAGTGTAACCCTGCCCCGGTAAGCGACCCAGATCGAGTAGGCCGCGACACAGTAGGAGGAGAGTTCTACGCCCGGATAGGGTATCCTCCTGGTATACTATGAACGAGTATAGAAAACGTAGTGGTGCGAAAGGCAGTGGTCATGAACAAGGTGTTCAGTTTCATCTCCGGCGCGACGATCGGTGCGTTGATCGGCTCGCTGGCCGCTATCCTGTTCACGCCTTCTTCCGGCGAGAGCCTGAGAACGGATATGCGATCGCAGATTGACCGTGTGGTCGGGGACATCCGTTCATCAGTCGAGACAGAACGGAAGCGCCTTGAGGAAGAACTTGCGGCGCTGAAGAAGGGTGAAATTAAGGTCGCGTGAGGCACGATACGTGCCTGTAACACGGTATGCAGATTGCAGCAGGCCGCAGTGAGCACTGGCTCATGTGGCCTGTTTGTCTGAACCGGGCAGAGGTGAGGTCCGCATGGACAGCCCACGGATGTTACCCGTGATCAGCACGGCGGTGCAGGCACGGCCCCGGTCAGTCAGCATGAAGGTAGCCGCCGGAAATTTCTTGTTGCTGTCAAGCAGCCCGGCATCCACCAGGCTTTCCACGGTCGCTCGCTCAACCGTCTCCGGCGCGCCATCCAGTGGATGCAGGCGGTAGACCTTGCTGCCCTCGATATCACGGTGCGCCTTCAGCAGCGCCTCTCCCGCAGCCAGCAAGACCAGCACGCGCCTCTGCGCCGGTGAGAACTGCACCACTACTGCTCTACCCCAGGTTACTCACATAACGCTGCAGATCGCGCTGCCGGATACGCTGATAGCGATCCGTGATGATCTCCGCCATCTCCTGCTCACTCAGGCGCACCGAGAGGATTCGCAGGGCGTCCTCCGGGGATTTGCCGTAGGCGAGCTTCTGCTTTCCGTTCCTGAGTTCAAACAGGTACATGAAGTGGGGATTGCTGAAACTGCTCATGCCTGCTCCCTTACGCCTTGGCGAGCGCCCCGGCCAGATTGAGCTTACGCTCCTGCTGCCACGCCGACAGGCCCCGGTTGACCTCATCATCATACTGGCCGGCGAGCAGCCGGCGATAGAAGTCGTAGTCTACTCCGATTACCTTCTCATCATCCGGGTAACGATGATAATTCTCGCGGGTCATGCGGCTCTTGCCCTCCGCGATCAACTGGTTACCCAGTGCTGATCCCGGATAGGGCGCATAGAACGAGATTGACGGCATCACACGCCGCATCGTCTTGAGCATCCGCATGGTCTTGAAGGCATCCTCCGGGGTTTCACCCGGCACACCCAGCATAATGTTCGACCAGAAGACCGGAGCTTTCCGCCCGACCGCTGCAAACTCATCACCAAGCCGGTTGACGAGGTCGATGGCAAAGAAGTTGTCGTCCTCAGTGCATTCCTTGTTGAGCAATTCCAGGATGCGGTCACTACCCGACTCGAAACCGATCGAGATTGTGTCCCAGTTAGTCTCGCGGATCAACGCCTCGAACAGCTCCGGCCACTGGCGGACAGTATCGGCCCGCCCCGCGGCCCAGTACGGCCACACTTTGTTGGCCTTACGCGGATACTTCTCGATCCATTCCTCCAGCCAGGTCGGGTTCTGGAAGAACATTGAGTCATGGATCACTACCGAGCCTATCGGCCCAAACTTGCGGTCAAGATAGTTCAGTTCCTCGATGACCATCTCGACCGGGCGGCGGCCCATGTTCGGGATGTACGACGACTCGTTACAGAAGACACACTGCCACGGGCAGACACGGCTGGTCATCATCGTCACAACCGGGCCGGGGCCCCAGCCACATTCCGGTTCCAGCGGCCAGTTGAACTTCCGGCGCAGGCGCGGACTGGCAGGCTGCGGCCACAGGGTGCGGTCGATCATCGGCCATTCCGCCATTGATTTTGAGCCGACGCCCAGGATCACCCGGGGGAAAGCGGAGGGATCGCGCACCAGGTCAACGATGATCTGTTCACCAGGCCCCTGGCAGATATGGTCGAACTCCGGGATTTCCTCCATCTCGTCCAGCGCGACTGTGGCGTGCATGCCGCCCACGAGGATCACACCCTTCGGGTTGACCTCTTTGAACAGCCGGGCGGAGCGATAGGCAACCGGAAAGGTGTAACTCCGCACGTTCATAATCAGCATGTCGTAGCCAGCCAGACGCTGGCGCACTTCTTCCCAGCTCGTGCAGGCCCGCGTCGAGAACATATCAGTGTGAAGGCCGTTGTCGCGCAGGATGGTACGCAGCAGCCCCATCCCGTGATCCTGCCACTGCTCATGCGGCCCGGACGGGTTCACCAGGTCGCCCAGATCGCCCAGGTCGAGCCACACGCGGCGTGCCTCAACCGTCCGGGTGACTTTTGGATAGAAGGAAAGTGCCTCAGCCAAGTTCAGTGCCCTCCGTAGAGAGAGATGCGTTCACAGGCAAACGCCGCCGGATGGCATGACAATGGGGCACAACAGCCTGCGCCCCATTTCAGCAGCGTTCTGATACAAGCGGGCGGGAAGCCCACCGTCAATGAGACGCGCAGCTTGAGCAGCCACCTGAGGCCGACTCAGCCACGTCCCCATCCTTTGTGCGGAAGGAACTACCGCAACCACAGGATGAGACCGCGTTCGGATTATCAATCCGGAAGCCGCCACCCATCAGGTTATCCACGAAGTCGATGGTTGCGCCGCGCACATACTCCAGGCTGACAGGGTCTACCACGAGCTTGACGCCATCATAGCTGACGACGCTGTCGCTGTCCTGCGGGTTCCCCTCGAAAGCCAGTCCGTACTGCATCCCGGAACAGCCCCCGCCGGCGACAAACACACGCAGTCCGTAATCCACCAGGCCTTTCTCATGGAGCAGAGCGCGCACCCGCTCGACAGCGAGCGGGGTCATAGTGATAATCTCATCGGCAACCATTGAAACGGGTTGATCCATCTTAGCTGTCTCCTCTGGCTCTATTCCGTGCTTCTGAGTGTAACGCCCCGCCACAGAAGCGTCAATTTAGAAGATTCTTATCTGCTTAATTCAGCTGCCCGGGCGGTTATGCGCCGGCCTGTACAAGCTGGCCGTGGCTGACCAGGTACGAACAGTTGGCGTCTCCTTCAGCGATATGTGCGATACGGCGCGGCACAGCTCCAAGCAAATAGCTGATATAGCGCATATCGATCCCGCATACCTCACCATGGTCCCCGACGATATTGTCATACGGGCAGTTGCCGGTATGCAGCACAAAGCCTTCCGAGGTTTCTTCCCAGTGTGCGGTATATCCCCGCTGGCTGAGATGCGCGACCACCCGGTTCAGGCGTGCCGTGAAGGGCTCGCCTGCCATACCGTCGCCCAGCTCATCTGCCATCCGCCCGGCAATGCCGTCGAATATAACATTGATCTCTCGCTCGTCAAGACGGGTGGAGATCTCATTCAGCAAATGACGAGTCAGTGTATGGACGTTTCGCGGGAAGTAACTCTCACCCCTGTCCGTCAGGGCATAGACGTAGCGCGGTCGGCCCGGGGTATCGCGGTGGCGAATCTGCGGGGTTGCCACCATCCCCTCGCCCCGCAGAACGTCAAGGTGATGGCGAATGGTCACCGGGGTCAGGTCATCCAGCGCGGCGCTTAACTCCTCGACCGTCGCCTCTCCGCGCTGCCTCAGAAACTCCAGAATCTTCTGTCGCGTCTTCTGCATGTTCAGACCCTGCCAGCAAATCCAGCCGAACGTGTTAACGCACTGCGGAGCGCGCAGGCAGAGTTCGATGCTCGAACTCTGCAAAGCATTCTAGCTAAAGGCACAATTATTGTCAAATCGGCCTTGTTTATTAGCGTTGCGTCCTGCCGGGTATACTTCTGTGGTGCAGACATTGCCGTTCGACCCCAATTTCGATGATTGCGCCTGGACAGATGCCTGGCTGTACGTGCCGGTTATGCAGCTTGTCCCCGGCGTCTATCCCGCGTTCACTGTCCATTCGTGGCGCATCAGCGAAGCGGATCTCTGCGGGCAGGTGATACGGCTCAACCAGCCGCTCGACGTGCGCGGGCTGGTGCTGAGGGATGGGCGGCTGTGGATGTCGGATGTGCCGCAGGAACGCCTGATGATGTTCAATAACGCGGCCCGCAGCCGGGGCCGGGTACTGGTTGGCGGGCTGGGGATCGGTTTGTATCCGCAGTACGCCCTGCCGCTTGCCGAGCACATGACAATTGTCGAACGTGACGCAGACCTGATCCCGGTGGTTGAACCAGTGGTGCGGGCAGCCGCCGCTCATTACCAGGTACCGCTTGAGATCATCACCAGTGACATCACGGAAACGCTCGAAGCAACGGATGGCGGAGATTACGACACGATCTTTCTGGACACCTGGGAAACACTCGATCCGGTTAATCTCCCTGCGATCAATGCCCTGCGTGACCGGGCGATATCCCGCCTGAGACCAGACGGGACGGTGCTCCTGTGGGGGTATCGCTGGATGCTGCGCCTGTTTCAGCAGGCTTGCGAGCAATTGCTGGCGCTTTCGCCCATTGAGCGCCGTAATATGCTCGACGCGGCCAGACGGGAGCGCCCGGCGGTGGGCACGCTGCTCGGCCCGGTTGCTGCGTATCTTGACAGCCATGATGACCCGAACCATGATGAAGCTGTCGCCTGGTACATGAACTATATTTTGCGGGCACGATTGGAGGATACCCCCAGATGAATGAGAGTATTCGCGGGCAGAACGGTTGTCAGGTTACCGTCCTGCTTCTGGTGGCGTCGATAGTAATACCGGCGCTGGTCATCCTGATAGTAGCCATTAATGAATTCATCCTTAAATAGACTTCCGAAGGGTTCAACTTGCGTCTCCTGATTCAGCGTGTCCGGCAGGCATCCGTCAGTGTGGAAAATGAGATCGTCGGCTCGATCGGGCACGGCTTCACTATTCTGGTAGGGGTCGGGCACCACGACACCGAGGTGCAGGCCCGCTGGTTGGCACAGAAGGTCGCTGGATTGCGCGTATTTGAGGATGGCGAGGGTAAGTTCAACCGTTCGATCCTTGACGTTGGCGGCTCGGCACTGGTTATTTCGCAGTTCACGCTCTACGCCAATGCCGAAAAGGGGCGCCGTCCCTCCTTCATCGAGGCTGCCTTACCGGAGGCAGCAGAGCCGCTTGTCGAGCGCTTCGCGGCGCTGCTGCGCGAGCAGCGCGTCCCGGTGGCTACCGGGCGCTTCGGCGCGCACATGCTGGTCGAGATCCATAACGATGGCCCGGTGACGCTCTGGCTGGAGCGCGAATGATGATATTCAGGTGGCAGGCGCATCTCGGCCCGACTGTGGTTTTATCCGGTACAATCGGGACAGGTGTTGTTTCCTCCATCTGTATCGGGTAAGTGAGAGTATGATGAGCTTTCGACAAATGATCCGATTGATGTC
>JADZAD010000045.1 GCA_020852775.1 Anaerolineae bacterium | reverse complement strand
CCTTCTCGCCGCGCCGCTTTTCGACCGGCAGGCTTTCGCCGGTGATCATGCTCTCGTCCACGAAACTGGCGCCATCCACCACGACCCCGTCAACCGGGACCTTCTCACCCGGGCGCACGATGACGATATCGCCGACCTCGACCGTGTCGATCGGGATATCGACTTCCTGGCCATCACGGACGATGCGGGCGGTCCTGGCGCGCAGCCCCATCAACTGCTTGATCGCTTCGCTGGTGCGGCCCTTGGCACGTGCTTCAAGCAGTTTACCCAGCACGATCAGGGTGATAATCACCGCGGCGGTCTCGAAGTAGACGTGCTCCATTGGTATGGCTACAGTGACCGCAATTGAGTAGACGTAGGCCACACTCGAACCGAGTGCGACGAGTACGTCCATGTTAGCGGCGCCATTACGCAGCGCCTTGTACGCGCCATCGTAGTACTGCCAGCCGACGTAGAACTGCACCGGGGTCGCCAGCGCCCAGAAGACGTAGTTCACCCACGGATCATGCGCCCACATCCCGATCAGGCCGAAATCACGCAGCATGCTAAAGAGGAACAGCGGCAGGCTGAACGCCGCACCGATCACGAACAGTCGCTGCTGCCGCCGGATCTCGGCTTCACGGGCGTTACGCTCGGCATCCTCGATCTCCTCGTCCGCGCCAGCTTCCACCACCCCGTAACCGGTCTTCTCAACCTGCCGGATAATGTCCCGGCGGGTCAACTGCCCGGCCATGTAGGTCACGGTCGCCTTCTCGGTGGCGAGATTGACTGACGCCTCGGTGACGCCGTCCAGCTTGCGAAGGCCGCGTTCGACGGTATTCACACAGTTGGCGCAGGTCATTCCGGTGATCGGCAGTTCGATCGTCGTCGTGGCGACACCATAGCCGCTCCTGTGTACCCGCTCGACCAAGTCCGCCGGTTTGACCTTCTCCGGGTCATACAGCACGGTCGCCCGTTCCAGCGCGAGGTTGACGTCCACCTGTCCGACGCCGTCGAGCTTCTTCAGGCCGCGCTCGACGACGTTGACACAGGACGCGCAGGTCATGCCCGTAACGGGCAGGCTGATCTGCTTTTCGGCCATATCAGGCCTCCCTGATCCCCGCCTCGACGACGCTGTAGCCCACTTCGGAGACTTCGCTCACCATGCGCTTCACGTCGAGCTTCGCCGGGTCGTAGGTCACTGTCGCTTCACCGGGCTGGAGTGTCACCTGCACACCCGACACACCCTCGAGATCGCTCAGGCCCAGCCGCACGGCGTTGACGCAACCGTTGCAGGTCATACCATTTACCGGGAGAACCACCGTCTTTTCGGACATTGTACCCTTCCTGTCTTGTCTGATAGATGAACTAGCGCAGCCGGGAGCGGGCCGCGAAGACATCCCGGATCTCCGCGAGCACACGCTCACGTTCGTCGGGGTTGTCACTGCGAATCGCCTCGGTGACACAGTGATGCATATGGTCGTCCAGTACCATCAGGCTGACCTTATCAAGTGCAGCCTGTACAGCCTGAATCTGCTGGATCACGTCGATGCAGTACTGCCCTTCATCGACCATCCGGACAATCCCAGTGACGTGCCCTGCGACGCTTTTCAGGCGGTTGCGGATGTCGCTGTGATGACCATCCGCTGCGTGCATTTCAGCCTCCGCTGCGCTGACCCCACCCCCAGGGGGAGGGGGTAACCATTGACCTGATCATAGCACTCGGACTGATACAACACAACCCCTCATGACATCCGTCGCCGTAAAGGTGACACCTGTCATGAGGGAATACCAGACAACCGGTTGTGCGTGTTCAGTTCTTTGGCTTCGCGGTGGCGCTGCTGGGGACATGCAGTGCTGTCTGGTGGGCGATACCCCGGCATTCATCCAGCGAGGAGTAGCCCAGCCGGGAGAGGAGTGCATCCAGTTCCGTATTCAGGCGGGTGAAGACCTCCGGGCCCTCGATCATCGCGGCAGTGCAGACCTGTACCGCGTCGGCCCCGGCCATGACGTGCTGCAGAGCGTCTTCCGCGCAGGTGACGCCACCAGAAGCCAGCACCGGGATGGTCGTCGCCTTATAGATACGGTAGACCGCCGCGACCGCAATCGTCAGGATCGGTCCGCCGGAGAGGCCACCGGATCCGAACGACAGAGCGGGCTTACCGGTATCCACATTGATCTTCATCGCCGGGTAAACGGTGTTGATCGCACTGATCGCATCCGCACCGGCCTGCTCGGCGGCGATGGCGTTGTCCACAATATCACCGATATACGGCGAGAGCTTGACGATCACCGGGATGCGTACCACCTGCTTGATCGCGCCCGTCAGCCGGGAGAGCAGGTCATCACCGAAGCCTGCACCCCACTTGAAATCCAGTTCGAGCGCGTCCGCCCCGGCGTCCTCAAAGGCGTGGGCTATCAGCAGTTGCTCATCGACGCTCTCCAGCGGGCCAATCGAGCCGATAATCGGGGCAGGGGATTCCTGTTTGGCCTGCGCGATCATCTCCGCGAAGGCCTTGTAGCCGGGGTTGGGCAGGTCCTCCCAGTTGATCATCCCCCACTGGCCTACCCGTGCAATACGTGGCTGCGGGTTGCCCTGCTGGGCGTGGAGCGTAGCCGACTTGCCGACCACGGCCCCCGCCGTCCTGCCGAACTGGATCATACCTTCGGCGTGGCGGCCCGGGGGCCCGGATGCCAGGATGAAGGGATTCCGCAGCGGGATCAGGTCGCTGAAGCGCTGGCGGCGCGGGTACGGCTCAGGCATGACGGCACCTCTTACGGGCGGTGGGCAGAATCAAGCAGACAGGCCGCCAGCACCCTGGCAGAGAGGACGATGTCCTCGTCGCGGGCGGCCTCAGCGGGGTTATGGCTGATCCCGGCGGGGTTACGCACAAACAGCATGGCGACCGGCCCATGCTGGCTCAGATACATGGTATCATGCGCGGCACGGCTGACCAGCCGGATCGAGCCGGCCCCGGTGGCTTCGCAGGCAGCTTCGAGCCGGGTAAGGCGCTCCTCCGGGATGGTCACCGGGACGGCACGGGAGAGTGTCTCAATGGATGCTGTGAGCGCCCGGCGTGACGCAACCTCGTAAACCGCCTGCGTCACTTCCTGCTCCAGTTCCGCCAGCAGGGCGGCCTCCGCGGCGCGCAGGTCAACGCCCAGTGTGACCCGCCCGGGGATGGTATTGATCGACCCCGGTTCGGCATTGATCACGCCCACCGTTCCGACCGCGCCTCGTTCAGCCCGGCTCCGGGCGGCATGTTCCACCGCCAGGATCACCTCAGCGGCCCCGGCCAGTGCGTCACGGCGTGGCGGCATCGGGGTCGCACCGGAGTGCTCCGCAAGTCCCTCAAGGACTACGCGCAGGCGGACAGGCGCGGCGATCCCGGTCACCACGCCCAGCGGAACGCCAGCACGCTCCAGGTCAAAAGACTGGTCGATATGCACCTCAATGAACTCGCGGAACCAGCCGGGTGTGCGCCGGAGTTCCGCAAGACGCTCAACCGGTAGTCCGGCCCCGGCAAGGGCTTCGCGGATCGTGACTCCATCCGCGTCACACGCAGAGTCGATCACCGCCGGGTCGAGGTCACCGGTCAGCAGGCGGCTGGCCATACAGCTCAGGTTAAAGCGGCTGGATTCCTCCGTGCCGGTGACCAGCAAGGCGATGGGATGGCGCTGCCCGGCATACGGATCGGCCTGCATAATCGAGCGGATCGCCTCCAGCGCGACCAGCACTCCCAGCGCCCCGTCGTACTTCCCGCCCTGCGGCACGGTATCAATATGCGAGCCACTCAACAGCGGGGAAGCATCCGGTAGTGCGCCAGGTTCCAGCGCGAAGATGTCCCCCAGCGCGTCCACCATCACGGAGAAGCCACTGTGCGCGAGCTGATCGAGCAGCCAGCACCGCGCCTCGGTGTCCGGTGGGGTATAGGCCAGCCGGGTATTCCCTCCGGCCTGATCCTGCCCGAGTGCGGCCAGATCACGGATCGAACGCAGCAAGCGTTCTGTATCAATCATCACGGACCGCATCAGAACACCACGCCACTGAAGAGGATGACATTGGCGTAAGGCGTAAACTCGCCGGTGCGTACCACTGCCCGCGCCTCCGCAGTCATCTGTTTGAAGCGGGCGTGCGGCACCGCCTCGACGGGGGTATCACCGAACAGGGCAAGGATCTGGGCATGCAGCGCCGGGCTGACGACAAGCATCTCCTCTGCGATCACCACACGCTCGATCTGCATTTCGCCCAGCACCGCGCGCAGCGTCTCCAGGAAGGAAGGGATCCCGGCACTGAGGGCAAGGTCGATGCGCTGTGGCCCGGCAGGGATCGGCAGGCCTGCATCCGCGATGACCAGCGCATCTGTATGGCCCAGCCCGGCAATCGCCGCTGAAAGCGGTTGGTTCAGCAGACCGGTCTTTTTCATAAGGGGTACTCCAGGCTTGATTCTGGGCAGGTTGCTGTATTATAGATCGCAGACAGATGATCGTGTATCCCCCTCAAGGAGATTCCCGCATGGCTTTCTTCGACATGCCGCTTGATGAGCTGGAACGCTACCGGCCCGCGCGCAGTGAGCCGGCTGACTTCGATGCCTTCTGGACGCGCAACCTGGAGGCCGCCCGCGCCCATCCGCTCAACATCCGCTTCGAGCCGTATGACGCCGGGCTGAATACCGTCGAGGTGTTCGACGTGACCTTCGCCGGCTATGCGGGGCAGGCGATCAAGGGCTGGTTGCTGCTGCCACGCCACCGCGAGGGGCCTGTACCCGGTGTCGTGCAGTATATCGGCTACGGGGGTGGCAGGGGCTTTCCGACCGACTGGCTGGTATGGTCGAGTGCCGGTTACGCCCACCTGGTCATGGATACCCGCGGGCAGGGCAGCGTGTGGCGGCGAGGCGATACGCCGGACATCATCGTCGAGGGAGCCAACCCGGCACACCCGGGCTTCATGACCCAGGGAATCCTCAGCCCGGAGACGTACTACTACAAGCGCCTGATCGTGGACGCGGTGCGCGCCACCGAAGCGATCCGCACACACGAGGCGGTGGACAGCAGCCGGGTCGCGTTGACCGGCCACAGCCAGGGCGGTGGGCTCTCACTGATTGTCGCCGGGCTGGTCCCGGACGTGATCGCCACCATGCCAGACGTCGCCTTCCTGTGCCACTACCGCCGTGCCGCCCAGATCACGGACGCCGAGCCGTACTCCGAGCTGGCGGTTTACTGCCACACGCACCGCGACCGGATCGAGCAGATCTTCCAGACGCTGTCGTATTTCGACGGGCTGAACTTCGCCGCGCGGGCCAAGGCCCCGGCGCTGTTCTCGATCGGCCTGATGGACCAGATCTGCCCGCCCTCGACGGTTTTCGCCGCCTACAACCACTACCAGGGGCCGAAGCAGGCGCGGGTGTGGGAGTTCAACGGGCACGAAGGCGGTGAGGGCTACCAGCACGCTGCCCAGATCGCCTTCATGCGCGAACTGCTCGGCTAGGTCAGCACAGACACAGACGCACCGGCCGAGGCCCGGCAGATGATCATCTGCGGCTCAAGGCCGGTGCGCTCCGTATACTGGCGAGCAACATCCGCGGAGAAGCGATCGACGGCATCTGCACGAACCAGCGCGACGGCACACCCACCAAAGCCAGCCCCGGTCATGCGGGCCCCGTAACAGGCCGGGTGACCCTGTGCGCACTCGACGATCGCGTCCAGCGCCAAGCTGGAGACTTCAAAGTCATCACGCAGGCTGGCGTGGCTTTCGTTCATCAGGCGGCCAAAAGCCCCGGCATCACCGGCCTGCATGGCCTGCACCGCCTCCAGCACGCGCTGGTTCTCCGTGATGACATGATGGGCGCGCTTACCGGTCAGGTCATCGAGATCGTGCAGGTAGTTCTCCAGGCGCATCCGGGTGACATCCCGCAGAGCGACCACACCAAAGTAACGCGCCGCCGCCTCGATCTGCTCACGGCGCTCGTTGTAAGCCGAGCCGACCAGTTCGCGCCGGGTGGCGGTGTCCATCACCACCACGACCGTACCGGCGGGCAGCGGGGCAGGTTGGCAGTGTAGTGAGCGGCAGTCGATGAGCACAGCATGGCCTTGAACGCCACAGGCTGAGATCATCTGATCCATGATGCCACAGCGCATCCCGACCCATTCGTTCTCCGCCTGCTGGCCAATCAGCGCCATCTTCGGCGCATCCCACTCCAGACCCGAGGACGACGCGAAGGCGCGGGCGGCGGCCAGCTCTAGCGCCGCTGAGGAGGACAGCCCCGCGCCGACAGGCACGTTCCCGGCGACCACTCCGCGCCATCCGCCGAGCGAGTGGCCGGCCTGCTCCAGTGCCCAGGCAACCCCCTTGATGTATTCCACCCAGCCGGGGCCGTCCTTCTTCAGCGTATCGAGGTCGAAAGCGAGCCGCTCATTGAAATCAAGCGACAGCACTTCAACCGTCCGGCCGGGCAGGGGCGTGAAGGCGATCCACACCGCCCGGTCGATCGCCATCGGCAGGACGAAACCATCGCTGTAGTCGGTATGTTCGCCAATCAGGTTGACACGCCCCGGTGCGTGCGCCAGAAAGCGAGGAGGAGCGGCATACCGATCCTGGAAGGAATTGAGTACCGCGCGTGAAGGCTCCATCAGCTATGCTCCCTGCGTGCGGTAGTGCACATCCGGCAGGCTGCGCAGGCGTTCGGAGGCCTGTTCCGCGGTCAGGTCACGCTGGGGCTCGGCGAGCATCTCGTAGCCAACGAGGAACTTCCGCACACTGGCGGAGCGCAGGAGCGGCGGATAGAAGTGCGCGTGAAGCTGCCAGTGGTCGTGTGTATCGCTGTCAAACGGCGCGCCATGCCAGCCCATCGAGTAGGGAAAGGAGACCTGAAACAGGTTGTCATAGCGGATGAGGAAGGCACGCAGGATTTCCGCGAGCGAGTCGCGTTCGCCGTCTGTCAGGTCAGGCAGGCGCAGCACGTGCCGCCGGGGCATGAGCAGCCCCTCGAAGGGCCAGACTGCCCAGAACGGCACTACGGCCAGCCAGTCCGCATTTTCCACCACGATGCGCGCCCGCTCGCGGCTTTCCAGTTCGGCGTAATCCATCAGCAGGGGGCGACCATGCTGCGCGAAGTACTCACGCTGCATCCGGTCTTCCGCTGCTGGCACGGACGGCAGAGCGTCCTCCGCCCAGATCTGCCCGTGCGGGTGCGGGTTCGAGGCGCCCATCTGCGGGCCTTTGTTCTCGAAGACCTGCACCCAGCGGTAACGCTGGCCAAGTTCGGCCGTCTGGCTGGCCCAGACATCGATCACCGGACGGATCGCCTCAGTGGGCATCTCCGCGAGCGTCAGATCGTGGCGAGGCGAGAAGCACACGACGCGACAGGTGCCGGGCACGACGGAGGAACACAGCAGCCCTTCACCCTCGTGCGCCCCTCCCACATCCGGCAGGAGAGCGGCAAAATCGTTGGTAAAGACATACGTCGCATCATAAGGTGGATTCACGTCGCCGGTAGCGCGGGTGTTACCGGGGCAGAGATAACAGCCGGGGTCATATATCGGGCGTCTATCGATGGCAGATGTTTCCTGCTGCCCCAGCCAGGGGCGCTGCAGGCGATGCGGGGATACCAGCACCCATTCGCCTATCAATGGGTTATACCGCCGGTGGGGAACAAGAGCTTGAGAGTCTGGCACAGGCAATCCCCTTTATTCACTGTACAATCTGGTATGCTGTATTATAACGGCTGGCTGTATAATGGGAGCATTCCCGGCAGGATCATTCCGAGCAGGCGACCAGATAGCCATGCTGTATACACTCGGCAACATCACGACTGATGACATCGTCGTCTACGAGACGCACGAACTGTTCCTGAACGCCAACGGCGGGAACGCGATCTACTCGGCGATCGGGGCGCTGATCTGGTACCAGCCCGTGCATATTCTTGCCCGTATCGGGCAGACCTATCCACGCGAAAACATCGAGAAGCTGCACCGGGCCGGGATCGCCACCTTCCTCAAGGAAGTACCTTTCCGCGATCTGCGCTCATGGGCACTTTACGAACCCGGCGGCATCCGGCAGTTTGTTGACCAGCTTTCAGCGGGTAAGATTGGGGATGTATCGATACGCGGCGAGGACATCCCCGGCCAGTACCTCGGCGGTAAGGGATACCACATCGCACCAATGCCGTATGACGCGCAGTTCAGCCTCGTGCGGCGGCTACGTGCGGCGGGTACAGTGATCTCACTCGACCCCGACCGTGATGGCCTGCCGGGATCCGCAGCCCAGCAGGCAACTTTCGAGGCACTCCCGCTGCTCGATTTCTACCTCCCCAGCCAGAAAGAAGCAACCGATCTGCTGGGATGGGATGACCCGGAGCGAGCAGTACGGACTTTTACCAATGGCGGAGTTCCCGTCGCGGGCGTTAAACTGGGTGAAGATGGGGTACTACTCAGCATCCGGGCTACCCGCACGGTCGTGCAGGTACCCGCGGCGCGGGTAGCCGTCACTGACCCGACCGGGGCGGGGGATTCGTTCTGCGGAGGCTTTCTGGCCGGATACCTGCTCACACGGGATCCGGTCGAAGCAGCCTGTCACGGTGTGGTGTCGGCATCGTATGTCATCCAGCACTACGGCGCACTGAGCACGCTTTCTGCTGATTTCTCGGACTCGGCTGACCGGCTGGAAGATGTACGCAGCCGGATACGGGTCATCGCCTGACAGCCCATTCATCCGGCCAACTGGCCGCCTGTTGGTAGTTCACCCTATACAAGGAGAGAATAATGGATACGATGCAGCCTCAGGGCATGGTCGCGCAGGCGAAAGACATTCCCAATGTCATTCGCAGCCAGATGAGCCTTTATGAGAGCAATGTACGCGCTGCCCTCAGCGCCGATGAAATGAAGCGTATGCGGCGTCTGTGGCTGGTCGGCAGCGGCGACTCCTACCATGCCAGCCGGGCGGTCGAGCTGTTCTTTGAAAAGGTCGCCGGGATCCAGGTCGAGCCGTTCAACTCACAGCTCTTCCTCGATTACGGTGCGGACTACATCCCGCGCCCGTCTGAGCGCAATATCGTCGTCGCGATTTCCGCCAGCGGCCGCTCGGTGCGTGTCGTCTCCTGCATCGAGAAGGCCCGCGCCGCCGGGAACATGACCATCGCGCTTTCCGGCGCGACCGATCAGCCCGTCCCGCTGGCGGCTGAGCGCGTGATCCACGCCCCGTTGCCACCCTTTACCGCTTCGCCGGGCGTACGCAACTACATTGCCACACTGTTGAGCCTGTACCTGCTCGGCATCGCCATGGGTGAGGCACGGGGGAAGATCAAAGCCGCGGAGGCCGCCAGCCTGCGCGAGGAACTGCTCAAGACGGCAGACGTGATCGAGGCGACGCTCAAGGCGGTTGAAGGCAAGGCAGGCGCGGTCGTCAACGCGATTAAGGACGCGCAGATCATGCTCTTCCTCGGCAGCGGGCCCAGCTTCGCCACGGCGATGTTCTCAGCAGCCAAGCTGGTCGAGAACGCGGCGGTCTTCTCCGCGTCACAGGACCTGGAAGAATGGGCACACGTCGAAGGCATGGCCTATCCGAATGACATCCCGACCTTCATCATCGCACCGCCGGGCCTGAGCTACTGGCGGGCGGCGGAAGTAGCCAAGGCGGCAGCCAAGCGCCAGCGCCGCGTGATCGCGGTGGTGCAGGACGGTGACACCGAAGTTGCGGGCGCGGCCCAGTTCGTGCTCCCGGTCATGGGCGCGGTGCGCGAGGAGTTCTCGCCGCTGGTCTATGAGACGTTCAGCTACTTCATTGCGATGCACCTCGCTGAAGAACTCGGGCGCAAGCCTTTCCAGCGCGACAACACAGAGATGTGGAAGAACCCTGACGCGTCCGGTGGCATCCGCCCCGCTGCTGCAGGGTAAAACGCGATGTCCACGCTGTTTGGCTCGACACGCAGCCGTATCCAGCCGCGACATGCGCTGATCGCGCCGGACAGCCACGTCCGCGCCACGCTGCCTGGCTGGGTAAACACGCAGGGGATTACGCTGATCAGCCCGGCGATGGGCGCGCACTTCACGCAGTACTACGCACTGATGGAGGCAGGGGGTGCTTCGGCACCCCCTGCGCATGAGGTTGAGCGCTTCGCGTATGTGCTGGAGGGCAACCTGACCTGCCGCCTTGCCGGACAGGAACTCGCGCTCAGGCCGGGGAGCTACGTCTACTGCCCGGCGGGCACCACGCATACCATCACGGCACATGCTACCAGCCGCCTCGTCATCTTTGAACGCTTCTACGCCCCTCTCGAGGGGCACGCCGCGCCCGGCCCATTGAGCGGGCACGTCTCGGAGATCAGCGGCGCGCCCTTCATGGGCGACACGGATGCCGTTCTACGCCAGCTTCTGCCTGACACGTCCGCATTCGACATGGCGATCAACCTGTTCACCTTCAACCCTGGCGCAGCACTGCCGTTCGCCGAGGTACACGTCATGGAACATGGCCTGCTGATGATCGAAGGGCAGGGCATCTACCGGCTGGACGAATCGTGGTACCCGGTACAGGCCGGAGACGCCATCTGGATGGGGCCGTACTGCCCGCAGTGG
>JADZAD010000044.1 GCA_020852775.1 Anaerolineae bacterium | reverse complement strand
CGGTAGCCAGCGGACGCTGCGCCATCAGCATCAGCGCGAGGCTTTCATCAAGCGCCGGGTGGAAGCGCACCGCCGAGGGCGGCAGCCCGGCAAAATCCCCCGGCGAGAGGCCGATCTGCACGTCGTCACTGTTCCAGCGCGCCTCGTAATAATCTCCGCGCAGGTCGCCATCAAACAGCAGCTCAATTTCGTCGCCCTGCCAGGCGGTTTCACCCTGCTCAGTCTGCACGTGCGCGTCATCCGTCACACTGACGCCCAGTACCAGCGCCGTGTCTGTCCAGCAGGCACGCGCATCCGCGGAGGCGTCGCCGGGGCCCGTCCAGCGTGTGTTGCCATACACCGCCCTGTCGAGGGCGAAACGGGCTGCGGTCTGTGCGTCCCACTCTCCGAGCGCCCCATCTGTTGTGACCGCCCCTGTGCAGCGCGGGATCGTGATAACCGAGCCATCGGCGGCACGGCTGGCCGGCGGGGTGGCTGACGGAGTGGCGGACGGGCTGAGGCTCAGGGTGGGGCCGGGCGTCATCGGGGCGGATGGCGTGATCACTGCTCCACCCGGCGTGATCTGCGCCTGTGCCGTGATCGTCCCATAGACAGCGACAACAGTGGCGCGGGCATCCTGCGGGCGGCTGGCGCCGGGGACGTTGCAGGCCAGTACCGCCGCCAGCAGCGCCAGCACGGCGACAGGCCCGGTCAGGGAAAAACGGCGGAAACGGGGTGCCATAGCGACCATCCGTTCGAACCGGGCAGTGAGTCCCCTCGCTGCCCGGTTCCTGCGGTTCGTTACATCTTCCCGTATTCGGGGATCCACCAGAAGTCACGCCAGTCCTGCGGCATGGTGATCTTATTCTCGAAGCAGAAGGTCGAGAACATGCCGTGATGGAACAGTTCGTGGTGCAGCAGCGTCTGGACGAGGTCCACGCGGGAGCAGCGGTTGCCGAAGATGTCGATCACCCGGTCGGGTGGGCACGCGGCGATCCCGGTATCGACGAGTTTGTCGGCGGCTTCCATCGCGGCGCGCATCTGGGCGCGGGGCAGGCTGCCGCTGTATTCGTGATCGCGCGGGAGCCTGCTGAAATCGAGCTTGCCCGTGTGCAGCGCTTCGGCATACGCGCCCTGTACCGAGGCCATCTCTTCGTAGTGCCTGGCGAAGTTCGAGAGGAGCGGTGCAGATACCGCGCCGTAAAGCTGGTCATCGGTCAACTGGTCGAGCAGCGAATACGTCATCCTGTGATGGCGCATCCAGGCGGTGTAGGCGTTATCCAGCAGGGCTTTCTCGTCGAACATCGTCTGGCTCCTTATGGCGGCATGTGATGAAGGGAATCGACTGCACTCAGTATACCCGGAAACCGGCTTCCGGTTGCGGTCAGCCGCGGCCCGTCTTCTTCGGCGGGAGCGGGAAGAACGCGCTCGTTGCCTCGACGTATTCACGGTAGCCAGGCTTCTCGTTGAGGCTCTTTTCAAGCAGCGTCACGCCGGAGACGCGCAGCAGCAGGAAGGACATCAGCGCCGGGGCCAGCAGGCTCACAACCCCCGGCAGGCTGAACGTGCCGAGCGCAATCAGGCCGTAGCCCCACCATACCATGAAGTCTCCGAAGTAGTTGGGATGGCGTGTGTAGCGCCACAGCCCGGTGTTCAGCACCTTGCCTTTGTTAGCCGGATCTGCCTTGAAGCGCGCGAGCTGCAGATCACCGACGGCCTCGAAGAACAGGCCGATTGCCCAGAAGAGCGCACCGAGCGCATCCAGCACACCCAGCCGGGCCGGAGTGGGCGAGAACTGCGCCGCGAACAGCGGGGCGGATATCGCCCAGAACAGCAGCCCCTGCAGCAGAAAGACGCTGAAGTAGCTGCGCCACCAGTAGCTGCCCGGCTGCTCGGAGCGCCATTTGGCGTAGCGGAAGTCCTCGTGGGTGAGGCCGTTGCGCCACAGCAGGTATCCGGCCAGCCGCAGGCCCCAGATCGTCACCAGCGCCACGACCAGCGCCTTACGTGCCGGGAAGCCGTCCGTGACCACCCAGTAGGTCCACGCCATAGCGACGAACCCCAGGCCCCAGAAAATATCGACGATGCTGACGTTCTTCAGCGGGATGCTGATCAGCCAGAGCACGGTAACGTAAGCCAGCATCACGCCGAACGCGATGCCGATGACCGCCAGGAGAGACATAGAACCCTCACTTGGGTGTGGTTGAACAGAGGACTATGCTGATTGTAGCATGTTACCCCAGCGCTCAGGGTCAGGCTTCTTCGGCGTATTCCTCAATCACTCCAGTTTGTTAGGCTGTACAGGCCGCGCCTGATAGAATCCGCCCTCAATCTGAAAAGCCCACATCTTCATTTCTCTTCGCGGGAGGTTCGACAGATATGGAAAAGCATCTGTCTGGTGTCAAACCGGAATCATGGCTCGTCTCAGCAGGCCGCAGTTCCGAGCCTGGTGCGCCATTGAATGTGCCGCCGATCCCCGCATCGAACTTCATCATCGGCGCGGGACGTGAGTACTCGCGTGATGATGGCACCCCGACCTGGGAAGCGCTTGAAGAAGTCGTCGGGGGGCTTGAATCCGGCAGGGCAGTGGCGTTCGCTTCCGGTATGGCCGCCATCGCGGCGGTATTTGACCAGCTTCAGGGTGGTGCGATTGTGGCGCTGCCGGATGACTGCTATCAGGGTGTGGCGGGCCTGGCCGTGGCGGGCGCGGAGAAGCGGCGCTGGGCCGTGCAGCGCGTGGCTGTGGACGATACCGCCGGCTGGGTACGCGCCTGTAGCATTGCCGACCTGATCTGGCTGGAATCGCCCTCGAACCCGTTGCTGACCGTCGCAGACCTGGAGGCGGTCTGTGCGGCGCCGCGCAAGCCCGGAGCTATTGTCGCCGTGGACAGCACCTTTGCCACCCCTCTGAACCAGCAGCCGCTTGAATTCGGCGCAACGGTGTCTCTGCAATCAGCAACCAAGTTTATCGGTGGGCACTCCGACCTGCTGGCGGGGATCGCCACGACCAGGGATGACGCGCTCTGGCATGCCCTCAGGAAGTCCCGTGAGCTGACCGGCGCGACGCCGGGCATGCTCGAGGCGTTTCTGGCCGTGCGCGGTGCACGGACGCTCGCGCTCCGTTTACAGCGTGCCCAGCAAACCGCCATGGCGCTGGCGGAGCGGCTCGAAAGGCATCCGCTGGTGTCGCTTGTCCGGTATCCGGGCCTGCCATCGCATCCCACCCACGCAGTGGCCCGGCGGGTGCTCAGGGGCTACGGGACGATCATCTCTTTCGACCTCGCGGGCGGAGCGGATTTCGCGGACAGCGTCTGCCGGAACGTCAGGCTGATCCGCCATGCTACCAGCCTTGGTGCGGTGGAATCGACAATGGAACGCAGAGCGGCGATACCCGGGCAGGGGCACCTGCCACCTTCGCTGTTGCGGCTCAGTGTTGGTATCGAGGATGCGGACGACCTCTGGGATGACCTCGACTCGGCCATCCGCACTGCCGCGCCCTGAGGCCACCCACGCTGAGTGACCCCATCGGCGTATGGTATAATCGACCTCGCAACCCTGAGAGCCTAACCAGTGAGAAGGCACATGACCGAATACGAACCTGTCATCGGGCTGGAAGTCCATGCCGAGATGCTCACCCAGTCCAAGATGTTCTGCTCCTGCCG
>JADZAD010000043.1 GCA_020852775.1 Anaerolineae bacterium | reverse complement strand
GGCTCGACGTGGCTGCCCGTCTCGAACCTTGCGTTTGCGGTGATCGTGGCGGTGATGCACCTCGTGTTTACCAAGCTCGACCTGAACTTCCTGATCCCGCGCATCGTCGGGGAGCGTGTCCACCTGCACCCGCTGGTGGTGATCATCGGCATCATCATCGGCGCGAGTGTCGGGGGCGTGCTGGGGATCGCGCTGGCGGCCCCGGCGATCGCCACCCTGCGCGTGATCGGGCGCTACATCCACGCCAAGCTGCTCGATTATGATCCGTTCCCGCCTGAGGGCCCTACCCCGCCAGAGCCCGCGGACGAGGCACAGCCCACCCCGGTCGGCGGGCAGGTGGCCGTCGGCGGTCGATAGGGGTGCTGGACAATCTGATGAGCGAAAGGGGACGAACTTGTCTCAGTTCTTCGAGTTCGGGGACAACTCCCATCATACCCGCGGCTATGCGTGGGCCTATAGCATCGACGATCCACCTCCAAGCTACACGACCTGCGATGCATGTGGGGCAATCCACACGCACTTCCAGCCCGGGGGTTTTGGGGTTAAGATCGAAGATGGCAGCAAGTGGCCGGATATCCTCGGGTGTGGACATTACCCGCTGCTGATCCTGTCCGGTCGCGTCGTTGATAGCTTAAAAGCGGAGGGGATCGCCAACTTCCATACGGCGCCGGTGCACGTAGTCAGGAACAACTCCCGGCGGCTCAAAGCCGTTGCGCCGCCGGCATATTACGTAATAGACACTGATGGGCGCTGCCAGATAGATCTTCAGGCCAGCGGACTATCCGTAGTGTCGGCATGTGCTGCATGCGGCCACCGCCTGTACACCGGGGCAGCCATGCACAGCATGGTTCCGGGAAGTTGGGATGGCACTGACCTCTTTCGTGATGCGGATAACTTCCCGATGGTGAACTTCTGTACTGAGAGAGTCTTCAGGCTCGCAGGGGAATGCCGGTGGACGAACTTCCGGTTTGAGCCAATGGGCGCTCCTCTCGATCATAGCTCCAGAGGTATGAAGTACATGTAATTGCCTCTCTGTAATAGGCAAAGCGTTCATGAGTAGCCCGCTACGTCACGCCTATTATGCAACTGCTCTGCTCCTTCTGAGCACACTCGCCCTGACAGCCTGTGGAGTCAGCGATCGCTATGCAGAGGGGGAGGCCGCCGCACTGGTTGACCGCGGCCTGCTCACCAACGAGCCGTGCGCTCCGCCCTGCTGGCAGGGTGTCGAAATTGGCGATTCGAGAGAAGATGCCCTGGCGACTCTGTATGTGAACCCGGTAGGGGGTGAAGTGACCGAGCGAGAAGAGAGAATCGAATGGATTGATACCCGGACACCCAACAGTGGTGGTGGCTACGTGGCGTTGCGTCATGATACCGTTTTCACCATCTATTACGGGCTTCACTATCGCTTGGAGACGCAAGAACTGATTGCCACAATTGGAGAGCCAGAGGCATACGAACCACAACATGACCGAGGATACTGTGGTGTAGTGCTCTATTGGCCAGAACGTGGAGTCGCTGTGGAAGTGCCCGGTAAGTGCCAAAACCCTCCACCCTCACCGCAGTCGTGGGACTATGTGAGGATTGAGCCAGAATCACTCGTCTTGACAGCGTTGTATTTCCGGCAAAGCAACGATATGAATGAGGCTAACCTCCACTTGCGTGGATCTGAAGCCAGTGCGGGCAAGTGGCCGCCATACTATCATTGGTGGGGCTATCCGGGGCACTATCGCTATGAGTAAGCACAGCGCATCGGTTGAACGCTGGTACTAGAAAGTTCTATGGGAAGGCTATATACCTGTGCCAGACCGGGAGACGCAGGAATGAGCCAGTCTGCATGGCCCTCCCTCCGCGTGGGCGCTATGCTATACTCTTCCATCAGTGTAACCCGATTCCACCGGAGAAAGCCCCATGCCACCGCATCACACCCAGGACCCGTGGACGCGCGTCCGCACGCTGCATGACTTCCCCGCCGACGAAGTGATCAGCGCGCTGCAGAAGGAGATCCGCCGCGGCCACACCGAGAACGCCGCCCTGCTTGCCGCCGAGATGCTGCTCACCAGCGCCGAACTGGAGGAATACCTGTGGTTCCGCCTGCAGGTGATCTCAGTCGAGGACGTCGGGCTGGGCAGCCTCGACGCGCCAGTGCTGGTCGATACGCTTTACCGGATGCACGAGCGCATCCCCCGCCCGCACGGTGACCGCTTCCTGCTGGCCTTCCACGCCGTGCGCGTGCTCTGCCAGAGCCAGAAAGAGCGCGGCAGCGACGACCTGAAGAACTGGGCGCTGGGGGCGCTGGAGCGCGGCACCCTGCCGACGATCCCGGATTACGCGCTCGATTTGCACACCCGGCGCGGGCAGGAGATGGGCCGCGACCTGACGCACTTCCTCACCGAGGCCTCGAAGGTGATCCCGGAGGTGCCGAACCGCGACCGCACCTACCTGGAGCGGCTGCTGGCGCTGGCGAAAGAAGAACAGCCGGGCGGCTGATGGCCCTGTCACTGACATAGTAACGAGGACGGATCCCCCTCGATCCGTCCTCTCTGTCTTCACACGCAGAACCCGCTTATCCGCCTTCGAGCAGCATCTTCAGCCGCTGCAGGTCGGCCTCGGTATCCTTGCTGACCTGCCCCTGCAGCAATGGCGCGGCGACGGCGAAGAAGCCGCCTGGCTCGGCCTCGATCAGGATCGTCACCCGCGTCCCGCCGTTCTCCTCCTGCGCCGTCTGGTGCCCCTGAAAGAGGACGGGGCCCTCCAGCACCCGGAAGCCCATCAGGTATGGCGGTTGGTAGTCCGTGATCTCCACGCGGCTCCGCATCTCGCGCCCCATCACATGGCGCACCTCGACATGCGTTGCGCCGGGGCCTTCGCCCTGGACGTCCTCCACTGCTGAGACGCCTCCCTGCCAGGTGGCCAGGTTGCTCGTATCCGCCATCCAGTTCCAGACATCCTCAATATTCCGCTCGATCAGCACGCTTTGCTCAACACGAATAGCCACGATGCTCCTCCTTAATACCGCGAGACCAGCACAACATTATTCCATTAATTACTATCCGAATTACCACGAATTGTCCAGCACGGCTGTTTGCCGGGCGAAAAGGCCGCCTGTCATGGTTTATTTGTGATATTTATCACATAACTTATCGGAGGTTCCGGGAGATAATAGCCTTAACCCTTGAAAATCCCTTCTCTCTCTCAGGACAGGGCGCGAACTCCCCGAACGTGCCCTGTCCTGCCTTTTTGCCCGTTATCAGGCTCCAGTGGCCGACCTCCCAGCGCCCCGTCTGGTCAACTGCACGCCCGCTTGAGGCTCTGGCGGGTGCCGGAGGGTGTACACGCAAGCGCCTGACGCGTATACTGAAAGGGTACGCCTGCAACCCAGGGAGTCGTTTCAGTGACGACGTATCCATCCGCCGCGCATACCGCCCATATCCCCTCCCGCCCTCCTCCCCTGAGCGGCCAGCCACCTGGCAGCCGTGACAGTGGCATATCATGACCAGCGCAAACCTGATCAGCCAGCACCATACAGTCTCATGTGAAAGGATCAAGGAATGAACGCGCAAGAGGCGACCGAGCTGTTTCTGAGAGTCTACCGGCTGGGCAGTTACCCGATGCGAGATGCCCTGCTCCGGCTGCTGCACCGGCTGGCCACGGTGCGGGAGGGAGACTGCTCGATCCTGCTCGGAGACCTGATGGCCCTGAATGAGGCGGGGATGGCGGAAGCCCGACAGATGATCAGCGATCTGGCGGCTCAGGAAGAGTTCCGCGAGGTCGAGACCGTCTGAGTGGAGCGGCAGCTCACCGGGCGTGATGCCCAGCGCGGGCCGCATCCCGGAACGGGGCCAGCCAGAAAAGGCGCAAGAAAACAACAAGGCCTGACAGCCCCGCGGGGCTGTCAGGCCCGGTAACCATCAGGCGTATCAGTCAGGGCGCGGCGTCGATCCGGTCAACATACATCAGGCACACATCCGGCGCAATCGACATCCTGCCGGATATCTGTACACGGTCGTTCAAGCCCAGCACCGTGCCATCCTGCGCTCTGACCTGAAAATCCGCAGCGGTAAAGTCATCAGGCAGATCGCGCATCTGGCTGCGGCCTGGGCCGATCGTGACGTCCGGCGCAAGGGGGCTCTCCCCATCTGGCGTCGCGGCAAAGTCAAGCGTGCAACTGTCCGTACAGAAGATCATGAAATCAACCTGGAAATAGCCAGTGACAGCCGCCTGCTGGCCATCATTCTCCGGCGCACAGGCGTCTTCAATGGCCACCGCGGGTGGTGGCTCCGCGGCACTGCAGGCGGTCAGAACGCCCAGACCCGCCAGCATTATGGTGACGAACAACAGGTGAGGACGACGCATTTCCTGTCACGCTCCTTCAGCCAGGTAACGGCCCCCGGGGGCCCGGCTTTCGTTGTCGCCAGTATACATGAATTCACGCCACCTGCACGGGGCAGCGAAGAGCGCCCTGCTCCTTCCCTTCACCCGGGCCGGGCCGGTGATCCATGGCCTCAGCGCAGGGCGTTCTGCGTCAGCACGGCGAACTCAAAGAACGTCGAGGCGGAGAGGATCGCCATCGTCACCAGCAGCGCCGGGAAGGTAATCGTGAAGGCGCGGGTCATGCTCACCCGGTACACAGACTGCACCGCGAACAACCCGAGTACAAACTCGTAGACCGTGAGCAGGTTGGCGACGGCAGTAGGCACGAAGGCCACGCCCGCAGTGACATTCAGGATCGCGTTGCCCAGGCATACCAGCCCGATCAGCACCAGAGTCGGTGAATGGGCCGCTGCCAGCACCAGCGCCAGCTCTTCGCGGCGCCCTTCAAGCTTCATCCCCTGCGCGATGGCATGCCCGACGGTCACAAAGAGCAGCAGCCGCCCGGCGACCAGCAGTACCGTAATCGGCACGCCGAACAGCATCAGGAACTGCCCGGCGTCCTGGCTGATCTGGCGCATCAGCAGCAGGCCGACCCACAGCAGAATAAAGGCCACCGCCCCTGCCGCCGCCACCCACTGCACCGAGGGGCCGATCCTGGCCAGATGCGGGCTGTCCGCCGCGTCTCGCAGAATCTGGTCATAGGACTCGACCGACGGGTTCAGGCCCCGCGGCCATACGCGGTACCAGTCAAGGCTGCGGACGACGCGCCTGCGCTTCTTCGCCATAGATGCTCCTCTGCTTTACAGCGGCTTGCCACACTCTGAGCAGGTGTACACGCTCAGAGCGTAGGTCAGCCCGCAGGCCTTGCACACCTTGCGCCCGGCCCCGATCGCGCCGGCGACCACGCCATGCGCGGCGCTGCGCTCCAGCCCGGCGGCGGTCAGGTCGCGCACCATGTACTCAACCGGATAGCCGCGCTCCAGCCTGGTCTTTGCGGAGTTGATCATCATGACGAGGTCGTCCGGAAGCGAGGGCGCGGGGGCCGGGCGCGTCCGCTGCAGCCGGGCCTGTGGCTCAAAGGCCGTCTTGCAGGTCTGGCACTCGACATATTCACCCATACGCCTGAGCGGGATCACGGGGATGAAATACAGCGTGAAGAACTGGCGAGCTTCCTTGTAGTGATAGCGCCGTGTGGCCTGGCAGCGGGGACAGTAGAAATCCCCCTCACCGGTCTTTCTGCCACGCACTTTTGTTCCGAAGATGATCATGCCTGCTTACTTTCCGGTATTCAAATCGGCGGAATTGTACTCCGCCGGGCCGTTACCGCCTACACCCGCGTCACACCGATCGTGCCGAGCATCAACCGGGTGACATTGCCCTGCGCGTCCTCGATGAAGTGCGCGATCTCGCCCCTGGAGATGCCCGCCGTCATGCGGAAGGCATTCGGGCCTTCCGGGATGAAGCCGGTCGTTTCGGCGAGCGCCACCCCGGTCCCGACCATCCACAGGCCGCCGTCCCGCAGCACAACCTCGACTTCACCGAGCAGAGACGTATACCGTCCGACATATTTACGCTGCCAGAGTGCGATGGTTGCAGCATCGACCGCCGGAGCCGGCGCTTTTGACCGGGCGCTCAGGCGCTTAACCACCGGGATCAGCGTTTCGAGCATCATCGTCACGAGCTGCAGCGGCTGGGTGTTGGCGTTGACGAACACCGCAGCGCCGAGTTTCAGTTCCGGGATGAAACCCATGAACGAGGTGTAGCCGGGGATCTCACCGCTCTTGCCGACCATGGTCTGTCCACCCACACGGCGCAGGCTGTACCCCACGCTGATCCCGCTCGACCAGTCAGCGGACATCAGCACCGGGGCGTGCATCTCCCGCACGGATACGCCACTCAGGACGTTTGTTCCGCCACTGGTGGGCGCGTCCCGGAACTGGAGCTTGATCAGCTC
>JADZAD010000042.1 GCA_020852775.1 Anaerolineae bacterium | reverse complement strand
GCATGCACTTCATCGCGCAGGCTTACCGTGACCCGGCCCGCCTGCCACTCGTCGAGCCGGATGCGCGGGACTACATCTGGCACAACCCATCAGGCTATGGAATCCGTGACGGTGCAGCATGGCTGTATGACTACGCCGAAGAAATGCCGGGTGTCACAGTGATTTGTGTCGATTACATCACCTGCGAGCGCCTGTCGATCCTGGAGTACCTGCCTGAACGGATCACGACCGCTTCCACGGACATCCTCAGCCCCGCCTGGCTGGTCGCGGAGCGAGAGGCCGGGCGTGATGTCCTGCTGGGGCAGGACGATCCACCGCAGGTGATGGCCTTCGACCCTGGCTCCGAGTACCGGCTTGAGGAGGCCGGGCGCTGGGAACGCCCCTCCGGGCAGACGGCTTTCACTCTGTACCGCATCCTGCCTGTTCGATAAGGAGGTCCCGTATGGAGATCGCTGACGTTTTCGGAAACCTGCCCTTCCTGGAGACTGAACGCCTGGTGCTGCGTAAAGTCACCCTGAGCGACGCCGAAGACCTGTACGAGTACGCCAGCGACCCGGAGGTCTCGCGGTATCTCCCGTGGCGGCCGCACCAGAGCATTGAGGACAGCCGCCAGTTCCTGACGATGATTGCCGGTGCCTACGACCGTGCCGAACTCGCGCCGTGGGGCCTCCAGCACAAGGAAGACCGCAAGTTCATCGGCACGATCACGTTCCATGACTGGTCGATCCCCGATGCGCGCGCGGAGATCGGCTATGCGTTGAGCCGCAGCTACTGGGGCAAGGGGCTGATGACCGAGGCCGGGCGCGCGGTGGTGACGTTCGGCTTCACCGTGATGGAACTGAACCGCATCCAGGCGCGCTGTATCGTCGAGAACGTGGGTTCATCCCGTGTGATGGAGAAGATCGGCATGTCATACGAAGGCACCCTGCGTGAATACACGCGCCACCACGGGGAGAGCTTCGCCGGTATCGCCTTCTATGCCATCCTCCGGCGTGAATACGAAGCCCTTTATCCCCCGCCGCCAGTTCCGACGAGCGCCGGGTAAGCGCGTCAGCAAGGATGGCAGCATGTCCATGCCGCACAACATCACGATCACGGGCGCCCGGCTGCACAACCTGAAGAACATCTCACTCAGCATCCCGAAGAGCCAGTTCGTCGCCCTGACCGGGCTCTCCGGGTCGGGCAAGTCCACACTGGGATTCGATATCCTGCACCACGAGGGGCAGCGACTGTATCTGGACGCGCTGGGCCTCGTGGCCTTCGGCCTGAGCAGGCCGCCAGTTGACTCGATCACCGGGCTTTCACCCTCGGTCAGCATCGACCAGCATCTGGGTAACACCAGCCCACGCTCAACGGTGGGCACAGTTACCGAGATCTATACCTACCTGCGGGTGCTCTTTGCCCGGCTCGGCCACCGCCCGTGCCCGGCCTGCGGTCTTGACGTGCCGCCCGCTCCCGATTCATTCCTCGCTGAACGGGATACGGACACCGACGAACCGGAGGAGATCACCCCCTGCCCGCACTGCGGAGCGCCGCTGCCCGCGCTGACGATGGCGCACTTCTCCTTTAATAAACCCGCCGGGGCCTGCCCGGAATGTACCGGGCTGGGCGTCGTGCACCAGGCCGACCTTGCCCGGCTGGCAAACGAAGACCTGAGCCTCCTCGACGGAGCGATCGAGGGCTGGGACGCCTTCACCATCCGCCGCCACAGTGAGACGCTGCGGCTCGCCGCCCGGCACTACGGCCTCAGCCTCGACCCAGCGCTGCCGCTGAAGGATTTCAGCCTCGCCGGGCGTGACCTGCTTTATTACGGGGTAGACAGCCCGCGCTTCCGGCGGCACTTCCCGCAGATTGAGCCGCCCACGACCGTCAACCGGGGCCGATTCGAGGGGGTTGCCACGGCCGTGCTGCGCCGCTACGCCGAGCACATTCAGGATGCGGGCTACCGCCAGCGGATGGCGGAGGTTCTCGTGACGCAGACCTGCCCCGCCTGCGAGGGTACGCGCCTGCGGGCTGAAAGCCGCGCCGTGATGGTCAGCGGGCAGACGATCATCGCCCTCGCGCGGCAGCCACTGACCGGGCTGGCCGCCTGGCTGGAGGCCCTCCCCGCGGCCCTCAGCGGGGACGACAGGCTGCTCGCCCGGCCCATCCTCGATAACCTGCACGAGCGGGTCCGGCGGGTGATCGAGGTGGGGGTCGGGTACCTGTCGCTCGACCGGGCCTCGCCGACGCTCTCCGCCGGAGAAGCGCGGCGGCTGCGGATGGCCTCGCTGCTGGGGTCAGGGCTGAGCGGAGTGCTGTACGTCTTCGACGAGCCGACGATCGGCCTGCATCCCCGCGACACGGCCCGCCTGATCGATTTCCTGCGCCGCCTGCGTGACCTTGACAACACGGTGCTGGTGATCGAGCACGACCTCGAGGTGATCGCCGCGGCGGATTACGTCGTCGATTTCGGCCCCGGCGCGGGGAAGTACGGCGGGCAGATCGTCGCCAGTGGCACCCCGGCGCAGATTGCCGCGGCCCCCGCCTCGCTGACCGGGGCCTACCTCGCGGGACGGATGAGCCTGCCACAGCCCGTGCAGCGCCGCGTACGGGGGCAGGCCGTTCTGACCGTGCGCGGGGCACGGGAACACAACCTGCGGGACATCGACGTGTCGTTCCCGCTCGGCCTGCTGCTTGCGGTGACGGGTGTCTCCGGCTCCGGGAAGTCCTCGCTGGTCTTTGATATCCTCGACCGGGCCGGAAGGCAGCACTTCTACGGCGCGGGCGATCCCCCCGGCCAGCATGACGCGATCGACGGCTGGGAGCACCTGAGCAAGCTGATCACGATCACCCAGGAGGGCCTCGCCCGTATCCCGCGCTCCAACGCCGCGACCTATTCGGACGCCTTCACGCCGATCCGTGAGACCTTCGCCGCCACACCAGAGGCACGGGCGCGGGGGATGACGGCCCGGCATTTCTCCTTCAACGTACCGGGCGGGCGCTGCGAACGCTGTGAAGGGGCAGGGACACTGGCGGTGAAGATGCACTTCCTGCCGGATATCGAGGTGGCCTGCCCGGCCTGCCACGGGCGACGTTTCAGGCCCGAGACGCTGGCGGTAACCTACCGCGGGCATGACATCGCGCAGGTGCTCGACCTGACGATCGAAGAGGCGCTGGCCCTGTTCGCGGAGGTGCCGGCGGCGGCCTCACGCCTGGGGGTGATGGCGGAGGTCGGGCTGGGCTACCTGCAGCTCGGCCAGCCCGCTACCACGCTTTCCGGGGGGGAGGCGCAGCGTGTGAAGCTGGCAAAGGAGCTGGGCCGGCGAGCGGCGGGGCGCGCACTCTACCTGCTCGATGAGCCGACCACCGGCCTGCACCCGGCGGATACCGCCCGGCTGCTCGCCCTGCTGAGGCGTCTCGTCGAGGCCGGGAACAGCGTGATTGTGGTCGAACACAACCTCGACGTGATCCGCAGCGCGGACTGGATCATCGACCTCGGCCCGGAGGGGGGCACGACTGGCGGGCAGATCGTCGCCGAGGGCACACCGGAGCAGGTCGCGGCGGCGCCCGGCTCACATACCGGGGCCTGCCTGCGCGGGACGTAACAAAACCGGGCGCGCCCTTGACAGGGCGTGCCCGCCTGATTGACCGTTCGTAAGCGGCTATTCTTCCCAGAAGGCCGGGGTGTGCAGTACTGCCCCCTCGGAGGCCGAGGACACCAGCGCGGCATACCGCGCCATCACACCGTGCTTATAGCGCGGCTCCGGGGCGCTCCACTGCGCCAGCCGGGCCTTGACCTCGCTCTCGCTCAGTTCCAGGTCGATCGTGCGATGGTCAATGTCGATGGCGATCAGGTCGCCGTCCTGCACGATCGAGAGCGGGCCGCCGCGCGCCGCTTCGGGCGAGGCGTGGCCGATGCACAGGCCGTGCGTCGCGCCGCTGAAGCGTCCATCGGTGATCAGGGCCACCGAGTCGCCCAGGCCCATCCCGACGATCGCCGCCGTCACACCGAGCATCTCACGCATGCCGGGGCCGCCGCGTGGGCCCTCGTAGCGGATGATCACCACGTCACCGGCCTTGACCGCCCCGTTGGTAACTTCCTGCATCGCGTGTTCCTCGGAGTTGAAGACCTTGGCCGGGCCGCGGAACTGGTGCAGTTCGTGGCCCGCGACCTTGATCACCGCGCCCTCCGGGATCAGGCTGCCCTTGAGGATCACCAATCCGCCGTGCGTACGAAGCGGGGAGCCGAGCGGCTTGATCACGCGCTGCCCCGGCACTTCCTCTACCGTGGCGACTTCCTCCGCGAAGGTACGCCCGGTGACAGTCATGGCGTTGCCTTTGATAAACCCGGCATCGAGCATGCGCTTGCCCAGCACCGGGATGCCACCCGCGCGGTCCACCTCGACGGCGGTGTACTTGCCGCCCGGCATCAGGTCGGCATAGAGCGGCGTCGCGTTGCTGATCCGCTCGAAATCGTCGATCGTGAGCGGCACCCCGGCCTCGCGGGCGATCGCCAGCAGGTGCAGCACCGAGTTGGTTGAGCCACCGCTGGTCGCCACGCTGACGATCGCGTTCTCGAAGGCGTCACGGGTCAGGATGTCACGCGGGCGGATGTTCTTCCGCAGCGTCTCCATCACCAGCCGCCCGGCGCGCCGCCCGACGTCATCCTTGCGTGGATCGACCGCCGGGACGCTGTTGAAGCCCATCGGTGAGAGGCCGATGAACTCCAGCACGGTCGCCATGGTGTTGGCGGTGTACTGGCCGCCGCAGGCGCCCGCGCCGGGGCAGGCCACGTCTTCCAGCTCTTTGAGGTCGCCGTCCGTCATCTTGCCCGCGGCCACCTTGCCGACTGCCTCAAAGACGTGGCGAATGGTCACTTCTTCGCCCTTGTAGATGCCCGGCATAATCGAGCCGCCGTACAGCACCAGGCTGGGGACGTTCAACCGGGTCAGGCCCATCACCGCGCCAGGGAGCGTCTTGTCGCAGCCGACAAGCGCGATTATTGCGTCGAACATGTAGGCGCGGCCCATCAATTCGACCGAGTCAGCGATCACCTCGCGGCTGATCAGCGAGGCCTTCATGCCTTCCGTGCCCATCACCACGCCGTCGCTCACTGAGACGGTGTTGAACTCCATCGGCGTCCCACCCGCAGCCCGGATGCCTTCCTTGACGCGAGCCGCCAGCAGGCGCAGGTTAAAGTTGCAGGGCATCGTCTCGATCCACGTATTGGCGATGCCGATAATCGGGCGGGCGAGGTCGTCGTCGTTGAAGCCGATGCCCTTGAGCATTGCGCGGGCGGCGGCCCGGTTGCGCCCGTTGGTGATCGTGCTGCTGTTGGATTTCGGGTCAAAGTCAGGCATATCTGTTCCTCCTGAGGGCAGAGCGCCCAAGATAAGCGCGCAGGTGCTGTCAGCCCGGGAACCGGGTTGGGGGAATGCTTCACTGCGGTCGAGCCGGGTGTTGACTGCATAAGGTAGCACCCGGCGGGGTGTCAGTCAAATTACTGCTTCCGATCGCCTCCCGGCCCCGGGCGGGATCGATCATCTTGCATAACCCCGCCACCCCATTTACGATCCGGGTGTTCTGTTCGCTGACACCCATCTGAGGACACACTATGTACCAGGAACGCTTGAACCGCCTGCAGGCGGCCCTCCGTGAGCGGGGTATTGACTGCCTGGCGCTGATCCCCGGCGCGAACCTGTATTACATGACCGGGGTGGACTTCCACCTGATGGAACGCGCGGTGATCGGGTTCTTCCCCGCACAGGGCGAGCCGGTCTTCGCCATGCCCGCCTTCGAGCGCAGCCGCCTGACGGCCCCGCAGCCCTTCGCGCATCAGGCCTTTACCTATGTGGACGGCGAAGACCCGACCGGGCCGGTCAGGCAGGCAGTGATGGCCCTGCCAGAGGTACACCACCTCGCGGTGGAGTTCCTGCAGATGCGGGTACACGAATACCGCCTGGTCAAAGCGCACCTGCCAAACGTCTACACGCACGATGCCGGGCCGCTGATGGATACGCTCCGGCTGTGCAAGACGCCCGACGAGGCCGACGCCATGCGCCGTGCCGTCTCAATCTCCGAGGCGGCGCTCGACGCGCTGCTGGCGCGGGTGACGCCGGGGATGACCGAGCGCGAGATTGCCGCCCTGCTGAACGTCGCGCAGATCGAACGCGGCGGCGGCCCGGTGCCCTTCGAGTCGCTGATCCAGTCCGGACCGAACTCCGCCATGCCGCACGGTTCGACCGGCGACCGGGCGCTCCAGCCCGGCGACAACCTCCTGCTGGATTTCGGCACCCGCCACGCCGGGTACGTCTCGGACATCACGCGGACGGTGGTCGTGGGGAGCGAACCCTCCCCGAAGTTCCACGAGGTCTACGAAGCCGTCAGGGCCGCCAACGCCGCGGGCCGCGCTGCCGCCGGGCCGGGCACCCCCTGCCAGGAAGTCGATCGCGCCGCGCGCCGCGTGATCGAGCAGGCGGGGTATGGCCCGTACTTCAACCACCGCCTCGGCCACGGCATCGGGCTGGAAGCGCATGAAGGCCCGTACATGGTCGAGGGAAACACAACTGTATTGCAGCCCGGCATGGCCTTCACCATCGAGCCCGGTATCTACCTCCCCGGCGAGTTCGGGGTACGTATCGAGGATAACGTCGTCGTCACGGAAAACGGCGCGGAGAGCCTGACGACGTTCAGCCGCGATCTGCGCGTCGTTGGTTAGGACGTTGCCACCTATCACAGCCACAGGAGGAACCAGATGTCTTTCAGCCATACTCTGCTTCAGCGCGCCCAGCCCTACATCGACGCACAGGTAAAGAAGCCTTTTCTGCAGGGGCTGATCAACGGCGACCTGCCGACCGCGTGCTTCGAATACTGGTTGCGGGTGGATTACCCCTACCTGTTCAACTTCCTCAAGGTGCTCTCGCTGGGGGTGGTCAAGGCCGATGACCCGCAGGACATCTGGGTGATGCTGGACCACATGCGCGCGATCCAGGACGAGATGCAGGATCACCAGAAGCACGCCGCCAGGCTCGGCCTGACGCATGACGACCTGATCAACAATAAGATGGGCCCGCTGAAGTACTCCTACACGCGGCACCAGCTTTCCGCCGCCTATCAGGGCCCGATCGGTGACGTGCAGGCTTCGATTCTTGCCTGCCAGTGGGGCTATGGCGCGGCGGCGCGCACCCTGCTACGGGAGAAGCCCCTCCAGCCGGATAACCCGTATAAGGACTGGTTTGCCTTTCACGCCGCGGAACGCCACCTCGACTCGCTGAACCTGAGCCTCGACCTGCTCGACCGGCAGGCGGCGAAGAGCACCGAGGAGCAGAAGGCACACATGGAGCGCATCTTCATGACCAGCGTCGAGCACGAGACGATGCTGTGGGACGAGTATTACAACATGACGCAGTGGGAATCCTACCCGCTGGCTGAGGCCCTGTAGACACGACGGAGGCGGCTCACCTGAGCCACCTCATCTGTTCATCCCCCGCCCGCACCGAGCACCGTGCCCGCGCAGGAAGGCTGCCCGGTGCAGGCGGGGACGCGTTCCGCGCAGCCGTAGTTGACCGCCATGCCGAGGTAGCGTGACGGGTCAACCGTGTTGCTGAACTCCAGTTCATTGCGGTACTGCCCGCCCTCATCCAGCACGATCGAGAAGTGCAGGTGCACGGCAACCGGGCGGCCTCCACCGTAGTCGCCGGTGTAACCCAGCAGCGTCCCCTGCCGGACAAAGGCCTCCCGCGTCCCCGGCGGGAAGGCGTCATCAATGTAGTCAAGCGTACCGGTAGTGTTCGCCATATGGGTGTAGTACAGCCAGATCTGCCTGCCAGGCTGGAGCGGGTCATCCGGCACACGGATGATCAGCGAACTCAGCCAGTCCACCTCACGGGTCAGGTAGCCGTCATAGGCGGCCAGCACCGGTACCACGCCGGGATCGGCGGGGCTGAAGATGTCGATGCCCTGGTGGCGGCGCTCTGCGGTATACGGGCCGCGGGGGTCGCCATAGAGCAGGCCGATATAGCCATCCGCGGGCAGCAGGAAAGGCGCGCCGGGGCAGGTTTCACGCTGCACGGTGATCAGTTCGCGCTGCGCTTCCGCGTCTCCGCTGAACCAGCGCATCAGGTCCGGGCTGCGCGGATCATCGACGACGATCTCGCGCACGATCACGAAGGCTGCTCCACCCAGCAGCAGGCAGAGTGCCGCCGCACTACCGATGATCCACAGCCGGTATCGCCCACTGGCTAGTTCTCTGATTCGCTTCACTGCCTCAGTCCGCTTCCTGTTGATGGGATAACCCCTGAGAGTATACACGACTCGATTTGTGCCGCAGAAGCAGGTTCCCTATGATACAGGTGTCTCTGTGTATCGAGGTGTATGCATGGAAAACGGCAGTGGCCCGGTCAACGACGATACATGGCGCGAACCGCTTGCGGAACAGCCCTCTGTGGAAGAAACTGCATCGGAGGCGCCCCGGCTCTCCGTCTGGAACCCCGGCGATCACCTTGCGCTGCTGAACTGGATATTCTTCCGGCCCGACACCCTCAAAGCCTACCTGGTAGCAGCGGGTGACGACAGTGTTAAACAGGTCGGCGCGTGGGTATCTGGCTCCTGGATCTGGCTGCCGGTCTTTCTGGCGCTGGTGGCGCTGGCCTTCACGCCTGGCGTTGCCCGGGCCACCAACCTGATCTTCCTCGCGCTGGCGATGGGTGCGGTCCTCGGGGGCTTCGGGGCGAGCTGGCTCTCACAGGTTGACCCGCGTGAATCCGCCTACGTCGTCAACGGGGCGGCGATTGCCGGTGCCGCGATCCTGTGCCTGTTCTGGCTGAACCCGCTGGCGACGCTGGCCGTGCTGCTCGGTGGGCAGATCGGGCTTGGACTTGCGGTGACGCTGCTCGCCTCGGATTTCCGCCGCGCGATGCTCCACGTTGCCAGCGGCGCGGCGCTGATCCCGGCGCTGGTCGCGGGCGTCGTCGGGGTCTTCGGCGGGGAGGGCGTCGGCAGCCGGCTGGGGGCGATCTACAACACCGGGCTGACCCCGGCGCTGGGTCTGGTCGTCGGGCCCGTGATCACCGTGGCGGTCGGCGTGGTGTACTTCCTGGTGCTGTTTGTGATCTGCGTACCTCTCGCCTTCGTGTTCAGCTACCCGGTACCCTTCACCGTCGGCCTGCTGCTGCAGGAGGCCGACGGACGCGGCGCTGGCGGGCTGCTACGCCGCGCGCTGTTCCTGCTGATACTGGCACCGTCGCTGATACTACTGGCCTTCACGGTGAAGAATATCCTCACGCTGGCCGCCATGCGTTGACCACCGCCCTCGTGCCGGGTATCCTCTGACCCATGCGGTCGATCTGGAAATGGCTGGCTGAGAACTGGCGCTGGGGCTCTTTCGTCCGCGGCTTCTTTCTGGTGCTGCTGGCTGGGGGCTTTCTGATTGCCGTCCCCGGTGCCCGCCCTGACACCTCGAGCGAGTCTTTCCGCACACTGGGTATCACCCATCCCTACCTGTTTGATTTCGTCGCCTGGGAAGCAGATGCGCTGGTCGATAAGGCCTCGACAGCGGCCGCCGCGCCTTACGCCTACATGAGCAGCACGGAGCGTGTGCTCTACGTGCGTGGTTACCTGGAGTCGATCCGGCAGGTGCGGGAACTGGAACGCCAGATCGATACGCTGTATGTTGATCCCACCGAGCAGAATCCGGACGAGGCGAGCGCCAGCCTCAGGGCAGAGCGGGACGCGCTGAGGCTGGAGATGACAGGCCGGCAGGCGCTGGCCGAGGCGATCATCGAGTCGCAGGTCTCGGAGGTGCTGACGGAGTATGGTTACGGGCGGGAGGTCTTCATTCTGCCACCGGTGGCGATGCGCTTCACGCGGCCCCCGCTCCTGATGATCGTCTCACCGCGGGATCACATCGAGCGTACCGGAGCCTACGCGCTGGAATACGGTTTGCCGGTCGAGCGGCAGCAGGCGCTGGAGTCGGAGGTTGATGCCGGGCTGGGCGTCTCCTCACTGGTGGTACCGATCGGCGGGCTGGCCGTCTACCCGGCGATGATGATCGAGCGCTCCGACCCGGCGGTTGTCTACGAAATCGCCGCGCATGAGTGGACACACCATTATCTCACCTTCTATCCCCTGGGCTTCAACTACGGCACGTCCCGCGAACTGATCACCATCAATGAGACGGTCGCCAGCATCGTGGGCAAGGAGATCGGCTGGGCGGTGCTGGATCGCTATTATCCGGAACTCGGTGCGGCCCCCCCGGACTGGGCGCCACAGCCCTCCGAAGGGGCCCCCGCGCCCGGTGCGCTGGAGGCCCCGGCCTTTGACTTCCGGGCGGAGATGCACGAGACGCGGGTACGTGTCGATAACCTGCTGGCGCAGGGGAAGATCGACGAGGCGGAAGCCTATATGGAGGCGCGTCGCGCGGTATTTGTGGAGAATGGCTATATGATCCGCAGGCTCAACCAGGCCTATTTCGCCTTCTATGGTTCGTATGCCGATCAGCCCGGCGCGACCGGTGCCGACCCGATCGGCCCGGCCCTGCGCGGCCTGCGCTACTACAGCCCGTCGCTCAAGGCCTTCACCGACACGGTGCGCGGGCTGACGACACTGGCACAGATCGAGGATGCCCTGCAGGCCGCGAAGCTCCGGGCAGAAGAGCGTGAAGCCGGTGGTTGATCATCCCCTCCCCGCGACGATCCGGCAGGCGCTGGACGCCGCCCGCCGCTGCGACCCGGAACGCGTCTCCCCCGGGGTAGCGCAGGCGGTGCTGGCGCACATCACCGGCAAGGGCAAGGCGTGGCTGCTGGCCTTCGGCGAGGCACCACTTGCCCCGGTAGATGCCGCCCTCTACATCGACATGCTTGAGCGGCTCAACGCCGGGGAACCGCTGCCCCACCTGCTCGGTGAGCGTGAGTTCTACGGTTACCCGTTCACTGTCACCCCGGACGTGCTGATCCCGCGCCCGGAGACGGAAAGCCTGGTCGATCTGGCGCTGCGCTGGTGCCGTGAACAGGGAATGAGCGCCCCCCGGCTGGTCGATGTTGGCACCGGCAGCGGCGCGATTGCCCTCACACTGGCGCTGGAACTGCCCGATGCGGAGGTCACAGGCATCGAGATTTCACCGGAGGCACTGGCCATTGCACGAGTGAACGCAGAACGGCACGGGCTGGCCGGGCGTGTGTCACTGTGCGAGGACAGCCTGCTCGATACGGAACCCGGCCCGTTCGACATCATCATCGCCAACCTGCCGTATATCAACTCCGAGGAGATCGAGGCGCTGGAGGTGGGCCGCTGGGAGCCGCGGGTGGCGCTTGACGGGGGCACAGATGGGCTGATGCTTATCCGTGCGCTGCTTGAACAAGCTCCGTCACGGCTGGCCCGGCCCGGCCTGCTGCTGCTCGAAATGGGACACGACCAGGGCCAGCACGTCTGCGAATTGTGTCAGGAGCGTTTCCCGGCGGGGCAGGTGACGCTCCACCGTGACCTCGCCCAGCTCGACCGGATCGTCGAGGTGCGCCTGCCTGCCTGACGTTGTGACCCGCCCGCACGGCCTGCTATAATGAAGCCTATCCCGCCCCGTCACCCGGGGCATTGTTCTGTCAGGAGTACGCATGTTTGAGAAGCTCTCCGGGATCGCGGTGCGCTACGAGGAACTCGATCGCCTGCTGAATGACCCGGCTAATCTGAGTGACTACGAGAAGATCGCCACGCTCTCGCAGGAGAAGAGCAGCCTGCAGGAACTCTATGACGGGTACCTCGACTACAGGCGTATCGAGGAGCACCGCGCAGAGGCCGAGGCCGTGCTCGAATCCGGTGATACCGAAATGCGTGACCTGGCGCACGAGGAACTGGAGGCGCTAGAAGCACAGCGTGTCGAACTCGAACAGCGCCTGAAGCTCCTGCTGCTGCCCACCGATCCGCGTGACGCCAAGAATGTGATCGTCGAGATCCGCGCCGGGACGGGCGGTGACGAAGCGGGCCTCTTCGCCGGGGACCTGTTCCGTATGTATACCCGCTACGCCGAGAACCACGGCTGGAAGATTGAACTGATCAGCACCAATGCCACCGGGCAGGGCGGATACAAGGAAGTCGTGTTTGAACTGAAAGCGCGCGGCGCGTTTTCGCGGATGAAGTACGAAAGCGGTGTGCACCGGGTACAGCGCGTCCCGGCTACCGAGAGCCAGGGACGCATCCATACCAGCACGGCGACCGTCGCGGTGATGGCCGAAGTGGACGATGTCGAGGTGCACATCGACGAGAAGGACCTC